>NZ_JBFAUT010000010.1:0-76324 GCF_040679475.1 Actinoallomurus sp. NPDC052274 | reverse complement strand
CGGGGCCGGGTGGTGCACAAACACCCGCGCCCGCCCCCCCCGGGGGCGGGGCGGCGGCCTCTTTCGGTCGTCGGTGGGTGTGGTGTCCGGTTTCAGAAGATCGGGACGTTCCTCGTCGCGGGCCGTGTCGATCTCGACGTTGCGCAAGATCGCCTGCCACGCACAGTCCTTACCGAAGACGCGTCGGTCACCCAAAGGAACCGACGGTCGCGCAACGAGAGGACGACCACCATGCTGCAGTTCCAGGTCAAGCCGCTGGGCATCACGAACCCCGAGGACGCCCCGAAGCAGCCGAAGTCGCCGGAGGAGCCGCCGCGGTCGCCGGCGCCGCCGCTGCGGTGAACGACCCGACGTAAGGGCTCCGCGCCAGCGGGATCCTGATCACTGATCCCGGCGGGGGTGGTTCTGTACCACCCCCGCCGGGATTCTGCTATCTCTGACCGCGAAGGCTGTACCTCCGAGCCCGTGAGGTTCGGAGGGTTTTCGATGTCCTGTGACATCACGTGGCGGAGGGTGTGGGATTCGAACCCACGAGGACTGTCCCCAGCCCTGGGCGCTTTCAAGGCGCCTGCACTAGTCCACTATGCGAACCCTCCAAGTGGTGACCACCATAGCGGGCCGGACGCGGAGCCGTGCGCCGGACACCGGTCGCCGTTTCCGCGCGGCCCGGGCGTCAGCCGACGCGGCGGTGGATGCGTCGCAGGTCCTCCTCGGGCAGTGCCTCGGCCACCAGCAGCCTGGGGAGCAGGTCGGGTTCGGCGGTCAGGGCGCGGAAGGCCAGCGCGACCGTGACATCGTGCGCCGGACGGTCCTCGACCGTGATCGGGTCTCCGGTCTGGATCTCGCCGGGCTCGATCACCCGGAGGTACGCGCCCGGCAACGTGGCCCGGGTGAAGCGCTTGATCCAGCCCCGCTCCTCCATCCAGCCCTGGAAGGTGCCGCAGGGGATGCGCGGGCAGGACACCTCCAGCAGCACCTGCTCTCCGACGCGCCAGCGCTCCCCGATCAGCGCCCCGTTGACGTCGAGGCCGGACGTGGTGAGGTTCTCCCCGAAGACGCCGTCCGGAAGGTCGCGCCCGAGCTCCGCCGCCCAGCGGTCCAGGTCCTCGCGGGCGTAGGCGTACACCGCCTGGTCGGCGCCGCCGTGGTGTTTGACGTCGTACACGCGGTCTCCGGCGAGGCCGACCGCGCCGGTGCCCTTGGGCCCCGGTGCGGTGACGGCGACCGGTCCGTCCACGGAGCGCTTGTCGATGCCCGTGGTCCCCGTGTCCTTCCACGGGTTCGGGCGTGGCCTGCCGACGTTGACCGAGACGAGGAGTGCCATGGTCGAACGGTAAGCGCATGGAATGCCGACCGCGACCGATTTGTGTTCCGACGGGCCGCCACCCGGGGCGATGGGGCGGCCGTACGCGGGCCCGTCATCCGTGGGCGGCGCCGTTATCCGTACGCGGGGCCGTCATCCGTAGGCGGCGCCGTCATTCGTACGCGGGGCCGTCATCCGTCCGGGGCCAGTGCCGCCAGTCGAACCCGTCCCGCCACCCCGGGGCGTCGGCCGCCCAGGCGGTGAGGACCTCGTGGACCTGCCAGAGGTCGGCGGCGACGGCCTCGAAGTGGCGGTCCGCCGCGCCTTCGCGGTACTCCACGGCGAACGTCCCGTCGACCTCCCGGTACACCTGCATGTAGTGGCCGGGGCCGGGCGCGTCGAGCCGGTCCACGATGAGGTACTGGTTGCCCGGACCGAGTTCGTCGAGCAGCCGGAGGAGGAGCGCGCCGGAGGGGGCGTCGTACGCCGCGCCGTGCGCTGTTTCAGCGCGCAACTCCGATCCGCCCATGCGTGTCACGTTATGTGACGCTTCTTGGCTTTAAAAGCCATGGTGTCGACGGCCTGAATCCCGGCGACGTGCCGGGCTTCGCCGGATGTGGCGAAGAGCCGGTGACCTCGGCGTATCTCCACTATCTTCACTTGCATGCCGAAAAACGAACAGGATCCTGCGGGCAGCACCCAGCAGTTCCGGGCGTTCGCCAACCGGGGAGACGCGTCACCGTCGCGCCCCAACACCGGGCTGATCATCGGCGGTGCGGCCGTCCTGCTGGTGGTCATCGTCGTGGTGGCGCTGCTCGTCATCTGACGGCGACCCCACCCGGATCGGTCAGTGGCCGTTCGCGGAGAAGTGCTGGAAGTCCCAGGGGCCGCCCCAGGAGCCGCCCCAGCCCCAGCCGATCGAGCGAAAGGCCCGGACGACCTTGTCACCCGCGTGGATCACACCGGGATCCTTGCGCTTGCGGTTTCCGTACTTCACGCAGCGCGGATGCTCGATGTGGCCGTTCGAGTGCACGTAGGGGTTCTCGCACGTGTTGAGGTCGACGGCGAGCCCGTACGCGTGCTGGGACCAGTTGCTGGACCCCGTCGCGTTGCGGCAGTTGAACGCCGAGGTGTTGTCGGCCTCGATCGAGTCGAAGTCGCTGCCCTTGTACTTGTCCACGAGCTCCATGCGCCGGATCGGATAGCGCTGGTCGTACAGCTTGTGGAAGACGCTGACGATCTTGGAGGCCACGTGGGCGTTGACCACCATCTCGCCCTCATGCGGCTTGTGGTCCATGCCCCAGTACGTCATCCGGATCAGCCGGAGGCCGTCGAGGCCGACCGGGCAGCCGGCGTGCCAGGAGTATTTGACCGTCGCGCGCGAGGGAATCTTCGAAATCTTTGCGGTGAAGGCCTGCGGCCTCGCCGAGGCGGTGGCGGACGGCGAGGAGGTCGGGGTGGCTGAGCCTGGAGTGGTGGCGGCCGGCGACGTCGCCGCCGGCGCGGCCGGTGGGCGGGCCGTGTCCGACGATCCCCCGCCACAGGCCGAAAGGGCCACAGCCGCGCCACCCAGGACGGCGGCCAGGGTCAGGCGTTCCATAACGGAAGGATTACATGCGGTCGCCGATGCTTCGTCCCGAATCGGCGGGCGAACTAGTCTGCGGCTACGGCCGGGGCAGTCGATCCGTGAGGGCCGATCATGACGGACACGGGCGAGAAGCGGCGACCGCCCCTCGGTATGCGCGAGATCACCGCCGTGGGCAGCGGGCTCGGCACCTTCATCCTCGTCGACTCGATCATGATGTACTCCGCCCTCGAGATGAACCTCTCCGGCGGCAAGGACTTCAGCCTGCTGGCTCAGGCGCTGGCGCTGCTCCTGCTGGCGTTCGGGCTCGGCGGCTTCCTGGCCTGGAAGATGACCGGCTTCACGCGGCTGTACGGCGTCGGCCTGATGTGCGGCTGGACGTTCATGACGCTGTTCTCGCTCGGCTTCTGCACCGGCCTCAACTCCTGAGTCGGCCGGTGCTCGTGCCGTCGAGGTCAGCGCACCTTGCCGACCCGCTCGGCGACGGCGCTGAACGCCCGGCCGATGGCCTTCAGGTCCTCCGGGTCGATCACGTCGATGAAGAAGTCCCGTACGGTGGTGACATGATCACGTGCGGCCCGGTCGAGGAAGGTGAGGCCCTTCTCGGTGAGCTCGGCGTTGACTCCGCGCTTGTCGTCACCGCAGGTGCCGCGCGAGACGAATCCCTTGCACTCCAGCCGGGCGACGGTGTGCGAGAGGCGGCTCCGCGACTGGCTCGCGTACTCCGCCAGCTCGGCCATGCGCAGCCGCCGGTCGGGGGCCTCGGACAGGCGCACGAGGATCTCGTACTCGGCGGTGGTCAGTCCGTGCTTCGCCTTCAGGTCGCGGTCGAGGAGGTCGGCCAACCGGACGCTGCCCTCGATGTAGGCGCGCCAGTCACGCTGTTGGGAGGCATCGAGCCAGCGCGGTTCGCTCATGTCCGCCATGATATCAGGATGGTTTAATTTTCAACAAGTTTTCGTGGTGTGATCGGGGGACGTGAACGGCCCCTACAGGCGGGTCGCGGCGCGAACCAGCCCGGCGAGGGCCCGGGACCGGCTGTGCGGCGGCCACGCGATCACCGTCGTCACCGTCGGCGCGGGGCCAGCGCGGCAACGGCAGGCCGGGCAGCGCGGTGACGTCGGCCATCCGCAGGTGGGCCCGGCCGGTGAGGGGATGCCCGGCCGGCAGGACCACGACCTGTCCCTCCGCGCGCAGTTCCTCGGTGTCGAACCCGACCGTCGAGTCGAAGGGCTGGTGCAGCAGCGCCACGTCGGCCCGCCCGTCGCGCAGCAGGCGCTCCTGCTCGGCGGGCCCGCACAGGAGAACGTCGACGGCGACCGCGTCGGGTTCGGCGGCGTACGCGTCGAGCAGCTTCGACAGCAGTTCGCTGGACGCCCCGGCCTTCGTGACGAGGACCAGGCCGGGGTGGCCCGTCGCGGCGAGGGCGGCACGGCGGGTACGGCGGTCGGCGGCGTCGACCGCGTCGAGCGCCGCCCGGCCCTCGCGCAGCAGCACCGACCCGGCCTCGGTCAACGTGACGCTGCGGCTGGTGCGTACCAGCAGCGCCACCCCGAGCCGCCGTTCGAGCTGCTGGATCGCCCGTGACAGCGGCGGCTGCGCGATTCCGAGCCGCTGCGCGGCCCGTCCGAAGTGCAACTCCTCGGCGACGGCGACGAAGTACCGCAACTCCCGCGTCTCCATGCCGCAACGGTACGGCGTGCCGCGCCCCGAAAACCCACGGTGGCCGATGACCTGGATCGATACTGGAGAGGTATCGCCGCCCACCTGAACGGTGTTGGCGGCCGCGCCGGGGGCGCGGCCAGGATCGAGGGCATGAGCGAACAGACGATCGCGTTGGTCACCGGCGCGAACAAGGGAATCGGGTACGAGATCGCGGTCGGCCTGGGTGCGCTCGGCTGGAGCGTCGGCGTCGGCGCCCGGGACGAGGAGCGTCGGGAGGCCGCCGTGGAGAAGCTGCGCGCGGCCGGCGTCGACGTGTTCGGCGTGCCGCTCGACGTGACCGACGACGCGAGCGTGGCCGCCGCCGCGAGGTTGATCGAGGAGCGTGCCGGCCGCCTCGACGTGCTGGTCAACAACGCCGGCGTGACCGGCGGCATGCCGCACGAGCCCACCAAGGTGGACCCCGCGACCGTGCGGACGGCCGTGGAGACCAATGTGATCGGCGTCATCCGCGTCATCAACGCGATGCTGCCGCTGCTGCGCCGCTCGGCGTCGCCGCGGATCGTGAACATGTCCAGCAGCGTCGGCTCCCTCACCCGGCAGTCCGAATCCGTCGCCCGGCGATCCGACTCCGCCGACGAGCGCGGGACGGGCCCGATCTCCGCCGCGTACGCACCATCGAAGACGTTCCTGAACGCCGTCACCGTCCAGTACGCCAGGGAGCTCCGCGACACCAACATCCTCATCAACGCCGGCTGCCCCGGTTTCTGCGCGACCGACCTCAACGGCTTCCGCGGCGTCCGTACCCCCGAGCAGGGCGCGGCGATCGCGCTCCGGCTCGCGACCCTCCCCGACGACGGACCGACCGGCGGTTTCTTCGAAGACGCCGGGGTGGTGCCCTGGTGACAGCGCAATAGGCGCCGCGCGGCTCGATGGACGGCCCACGGGAATGATTGAATCTTCAATCACGTTCCATGGGTCGTACCGACCGAGGAGGTTCCGATGCCCGCCGTGACCGCCGATCCGCTCACCCTGACCCGACTGCCCCGCCTACCGGAGCAGGACACCGCCTGGCGGCCGGTCGCCAAGGTCGTCACCGCCGCCAAGCACCTGGAGGGAGAGGGCTTCCAGGTCCGCCGGCCGTTCCCCGGCATCGACCTGTCGCTGGCCGACCCCTTCCTCCTGCTCGACCACATGGGCGCGGTGGAGTACGCCCCGGGCGAGGCCAAGGGCACGCCCTGGCATCCGCACCGCGGCTTCGAGACCGTGACCTACATCATCGACGGGGCCTTCCAACATCAGGACACCACGGGCGGCGGCGGGCTGATCACCGACGGCGCCACCCAGTGGATGACCGCCGGTGCCGGGATCCAGCACATCGAGCAGCCCACGCCCGAACTGGTCGCCAAGGGCGGCCTCTTCCACGGCGTGCAGCTCTGGGTGAACCTGCCGCGCGCCCAGAAGCGGGTGCCGCCGCGGTACCAGGACATCGAGTCGCGCGACGTCGCCCTGCTGTCCAGCGACGACGGCTCGTCCGTCGTCCGGGTCATCGCGGGGGAGCTGGCGGGGCACCAGGGGCCCGGCGTCACCTACACGCCGATCACCTACCTGCACGCCACCGTCGCGCCCGGCGCCCGGCTGACCCTGCCGTGGCCGCGCGACTTCAACGCGCTGGTGTACGCCCTGTCGGGCCGTGGCCAGGCGGGACCGGACGGCCGGCCGGTGGACGAGGGGCAGCTCGCCGTCTTCGGCAAGGGCGACGCGCTCACCGTCACGGCGGCCGACTCGCAGCCGTCGGCCAGCCGGAACGGCTGGGAGATCCTCATCCTCGGCGGCCTGCCGATCCGGGAGCCGATCGCGCGGTACGGCCCGTTCGTGATGAACACCCGCCAGGAGATCATCGAGGCGTTCGAGGACTTCCAGGCCGGCCGGATGGGCGCGATCCCCGCCGAGCGGGTCCCGCACCGCAGCCCCGCCGACGAATCGCTCGCGTAGGCTCCACCGCCCGCGGAAGCCCCTGCCCTGGTGGGGGCTTTCGCGTTGCCGGGAACGTCCCGCCGGATTCCGATGGTGGATCAGGCAACCCGCGTGACTTGTAGGGTTTAAGCGGTCGCAGGCGTCTCATGCCATGGAGTGGCGGGTTGTCCGTTTTTTCGCGTGAACGGCTCCGTAGCTTCGTCGACGCTCCGGCGTTCCAACGTACGATCATCGCCGTCATCACGCTGAACGGGGTGGCGCTCGGGCTGGAGACCTCACCCGGCCTGGCCGACGGGCACGCCGTCGCCTTCGTCGTGATCGACCGGATCATCGTCGCGATCTTCGCCGTCGAGATCCTCCTGCGGATCACGGCACAGGGAAAGGCGTTCTTCCGCGATCCGTGGAACTGGTTCGACCTGATCATCGTCGGCGTCGCCCTCGTGCCCGCCTCGGAGTCGCTGTCGATCCTCCGCCTCTTCCGGTTCCTGCGCATCCTGCGGCTGATCTCCGTGGTGCCGAGCATGCGCCGGGTGATCTCGGCGCTGTTCTCCGCGATTCCGGGGCTGGCCTCGATCCTGGTCCTCCTGCTGCTGTCGCTCTACGTCGCGGCCGTCATCGGCGAGCGGCTCTTCCACGAGGCGGCCCCGCAGCATTTCGGGAACCTGGGGAAGTCGCTGTTCACGATGTTCACGGTGCTCACGGTCGAGAACTGGCCGAGCGTCGCCGAGGACGTGATGGCCAAAGAGCCGCTGGCCTGGATCTTCTTCGTCACGTTCATCGTGGTCACGGCGTTCTTCATCCTCAACCTGCTCATCGGCGTGATCGTTTCCGCGATGCAGACCGAGGTCGACGCCTCGCGCTGGAAAGAGGACCAGGAGCTGGAGCTGGAGCAGCACAACGCGCTGATGAACGAGATCCGGGCGCTCAGCGAGAAGATCGACCGGCTCGAGGCCCGCTCGCCGGCCGCCGCGGACACCGATTCGTCCCAAGGCGCCGGGCCGCGTTCGCGCCCGAACGGGCTGGACGAGGTCGAGGTCGGCTGAGAGCCGGCCGACGAATGCCGCTACCTTTCGAGGTCCGCGCCGCCGAGGGCGACGGGTAGGCACACGCCCGCCCGCCCATGGCGCGACAGTCCTGGTGTCGGCCGGCGGCGATGGGCTGCAGCGCAGATCGCCGCCAAGCCTCAGCCCGGAACCTCTTCGGCACCGCCTCGCGGCGGCTGAACGAAACGCTCGGCGAAGCGGCCCGGGAATGCGGCGAAGAACGACATGTCCACGACTGAACGCCGCTTTCACCGAGCCTTCGACACGACCGCCGGGTGAGGACCGGCGGGGACCTCGTCCATGGAGCGGGGGGGGGTGGGCCCCCTCCCGCCTGGGTTCTCACAACGCGTCCTCCGGCGTGCCGGCTAATTCGCCAGAGGCATCAGCCGTCCCGTCGCTCCGGCGGCGGCTTGCCGTCGACCTCGATGCGAGGGACGGTCCAGTTGCCCGCCCCCTTCGTGATCTCGCGCCGCGGCGCGGCCTCTTCTTCCGGGGTGAGCGGCTGCTTCTTCTCCTGCGACATGGTCGCCTCCAGGATGTTCTCGTCTGACCGTGCGTTCAGCACGGGGCTGGTTCCTTTGCTGGAGAGCCAACTGAGGCCGCCCGGCCAGAACCTGGCTCTGCAATCGCCACATGCGGCCCGGCCCGGTGCCGTCTCGCGACTTCGCCGGCCCGTTCTCGGACGGCGACGTGGACGAGACACCAAGCAATCCAGCATGCGCCGAACACCTCGAATGCCGCTTCGGCGAGCATCGCCGCGCGCCTCCGGCCATAAGGCTTCCAGCCATATGGTCGGATCGATCACCCACTTTGACGTCGCCGTTGACGTACCAGCCCCGGCAAATCGGTCATCGACCCGATGATATCGGCGGCAATGAGACCACAGCGGCGGCAAAGGTCGCCGCGAGGCCGGGCGCGGGGACTCGTTGCGATGATCCCTGGCGGACGCTGTCGGTAGAACGCAGTGAACGCCAGGGAATCATGCGGTCGGCTCGTCGCCACTCGTTGGATCGGCCAACTCGCCGAGCATTTGGCGCGCTTCGGCGGGGTATTTCCTAACCAATACCTGGAGTTGGGAGAGTTCGCCGATGCGGCTGACGCCGACGACCAGCGTTCGGTTCAGCAGGCAGCGGAACTCCTCGAGTCGCCGGACGAGATCGCATTCGGGGATCGTCACTTAAGACCTCGTCTCACGTGGAGCTCGGCCCACACCCGGTTTCCGCGAGCCGTTTCCTCATAGCCCCAGCTGTCCGCGAGGGTTTCGACGATCCACAGGCCGCGTCCATGCTCGTCGTCATCACACGGTCTTCGCTGCTCCGGCTTGCCCTTGCGCTGATCGGCGACCTCGACCCGGAGGACCGCAGTCCTGAGGTCAAGGTACAGGGTCAGCCGGTATTCACCGCCGGGAATCGCGTTGGCGACCAACTCGCCCGTGATCTGCTCGACGTCGTCGGCCAGCCGGCCGAGGCCCCACGCCGAGAGCACTCTTCTGCCGAACCGGCGCGCGACGCCGGCGAACTCGGGACCCGGTCCGAGGTCCACGTAACGCGCGACTCCAGGGTTTATCGCAATGCCCGACATGACGCCTCCTTGGCAGCCCTGTGGTCAGGGGTTTTCAGGATGTGGGCGTTAGGGCTACCGTGGGGAGCGATTAGTGACTACAAAGAGTTTGTAGCCTTACTGGGCGAAGGAAGTGGTGCCGATGTCGCAGGCGGATGACCTCGACCCATTCCGGTCTGTCCGGGAATGGATGGCTTGCGAGCTACGCGAACGCCGCAAAGTAGCTGGAATGACGCAGCTTGAGTTAGCTCAGTTCCTCCGCGTCACCAAGCCGCAGATACAGCATCTGGAGGCCGGCCGGCGAGCGTTCCATAAGGATCACGCCGAAGCGCTCGATGAGCTGTGGCCTACGGGCCAACTCTTCTTGAAGCTGTACACGCACCAGCATCGGGAACATGATCGAGAGTGGTTCCGCCGCTACACCGGCTACGAGTGTCGTGCCGACGATATCAGGATCTTTCAGCCGCTCGTCATCCCCGGCCTGTTCCAAACACCCGCGTACACCCGTGCGCTGCTTGAAAGCAGTCGAGCGCCGGACCTGGACGAGGCGGTCTCCGCCCGGACCGCTCGACAAGAGATCCTGGACCGTGACGACCCCCCGGAAGTCTGGGCGATCATCATGGAGTCGGTACTTCGGAATCCGATCGGAGGGCCGGCCGTCCTCCGCGAGCAGCTCGCGCGGCTTCTGGAGATCGCCCACTGCCCGAACGTCACGGTTCAGGTCATCCCGACGAGAGCCGGCGCTCACGTCGGCCTTGACGGTGGCTTCGTCCTCTTGTCGGTCGATGATGAGCGGATAGCCTTTGTAGAGGCGCAACTATCCGGGCGACTCGTCCGCGATGAGGGCGAATCGAAGGAGCTAGCGGTGCGGTACAACCGGATTCGCGCTAAAGCCCTGTCCGAGGATGACTCCCTAACCTTGATCGCGAGCATCTTGGAGGACCTCTCCCATGCAGCAAGTGATTGATTGGCGTACGTCCGCGCGAAGCAACACGTCCAGCCAGGGCGAGTGCGTCGAAGTGGCCGTCTTCGAGGACGAGCGTTCGGCCTGACGCTTCCTCCTGGTTCGGAGAGACCGCCTCTCGACCTGGATATCCAGGTCGAGAGGCGGGACGTGTCGCGACCGATCGACTCCGCCCTGGAACGCACGGGGAGTGGCCACTGCGAGAGCCGAGGGCGTCTCAGCTGACCGCCTTCTTCACCAGCTCGGCGATCCGTGCCTCCACCTCGGGGGTCAGCTCGGTCAGGGCGAACGCGACCGCCCACATCGGGCCCTCGTCCAGCGTCGCCGGGTCGCTGAACCCCAGCGTCGCGTAGCGCGTCTTGAACTTCTCCGCGGGCTGGAAGTGGCAGACGATCTTGCCGTCCAGCGCGTAGGCGGGCATGCCGTACCAGAGCTTCGGCGCGAGAGTCGGGGCGTTGGCCGTGATGACGGCATGCACACGCTCGGCCATGACCCGGTCCGAGTTCCCCATCTCGGCGATCTTCGCGAGCACGTCCCGGGCCGCCTCTGCCGCCTTGTCCGCCTTCGAACCGCGCCGCGACGCCTTCTTCATCTCTTGAGCGTGGTCCTTCATCGCGGCCCGCTCCTCGGCACTGAATCCCTCGTACGCGCTGTCGGCGGTGTTGCTCATGGTTGGTTTCTCCTTGCGGATCGATTGCTGTTCGGGGTCTTGAGAGATGGTCGTGCGTCCATCCGGTGGACGCCATGACGATGAGACTAGAAGCGGTGCCGGAAGTCGCGCTTCTCGATTCCTGACCCATCTGGGCGCCTGGGGCGCCACACCCGGGATGCGGTTCGGGGCCAGGCCCACCCCGTCGAGGTGGGCGGTTACATACATGCAGCCTGTACGTACAGGCTGCATGTATGTATGGTGTGCGGCATGATCGACATCGGCGTACTGCTCCCCACGCGTGAGGCCGCGATCGGCGGCGATTGGGACGTGTCGCGACTGATCGAGTTCGCCCGCCAGGCGGAGGACCTGGGCTTCGACTCCGTCTGGGCCGGTGACTCGCTGACCGCCCGGCCCCGCGTCGAGCCGCTCACCCTCCTGTCGGCCGTCGCCGCCGCGACGACCACCGTGGGCGTCGGCACGGCCGCGCTGACCGGCGCGCTCCGGCAGCCGTTGCTCGCCGCCCACGCGATCACGACCCTCGACCTCGTCAGCGAGGGCCGGCTGACGCTCGCCCTCGGCGCGGGCTTCCCGTACCCGCAGACGAAGGCGGAGTTCACCGCGGCCGGCGTGCCGTTCACCGAGCGGCTCGGTCGCCTGCTGGAGACCGTGCGGCTGTGGCGGTCGCTGTGGAGCGCGGACCGGCCGGACTCCTTCGACGGTCGCTACTGGCGGTTCGAGGGGCTGGCCGGTCTCCCGGCGGCGGCGCGACCGGGCGGGCCGCCGCTCTGGCTGGCCGGCGCCGGGCCGAGGGCGGTCGACCGGGTCGGGCGGCTCTTCGACGGCTGGCTGCCCTACCTTCCCGATCCGGTGGAGTACGGCAGGCAACGGGCGCAGATCGACGCGGTCGTCGCCGGAGCCGGGCGCGAGCCCGAGGCGGTCACGCCCGCGCTGTACGTGACCGTGCTCCCGCAGGACGATCCGGAACGGGCACGCGGGGAGTTGGACGCCTACGTCCGGGCGTACTACGGCTCCTCGCTGGACGACATGGCCGGGCTCCAGGCCTTCATCGCGGGCACGCCGGACCAGTGCGCCGAGCGCCTGGCGGCGTACGCCGGCGCGGGTGCGCGGCACTTCGTCGTCCGCGTCGGCGCCCTGGACGCGTCGCCCCATCTGGAGACCGTCGCCCGGATCGCGGAGGCCGTACGGGCGCAGGCGCGGGTCGTCGCCGGGGGCGTCCGATGAGGCGGGCGGAGGTCGTGGCGGGTCTGGCCGGGGAGTACGCGAGGTTCGCCGCGCTGATCGACGGGCTGTCGCCGGAGGAGTGGCGTACGGCGACCCGGTGCACCCGCTGGGAGGTCCGCGACGTCGCCGGTCACGTCACGGCGAACGCCGTGGACGCCGTCGACGGCGTGGTCGGCGCACGTACGCCCGACGAGCAGGCGCGGGCGTTCCGGGACGCCGCGCCGGCGGACCTCGCCGCCCGGTTGCGCACGGCCGCCGGGAGCCTGCTCCCGTTCCTGGAGTCACTCGACGACGCGGCCTGGGAACGACCGGTCCAGAAGGTCGGACGGTCCCTCGGCAATGGCGTGCACACGCTCTGGTACGACGCGTTCGTGCACGGCGACGACATCCGGGCGGCGCTCGGCCGGCCCAGCGACCGCGGACCCGGCCTGCTCGCGAGCGCCGGGTGGCTCCGCGGCGAACTCGACCGGCTGGGCCGGGGCCCGTTCCGGCTGGTCCTCGACGGGGCCGGCGAGTACGCGATCGGTGCCGGCGGCCCCGTGCTGCGCGGCGACCCCCTGCGGTTCGTGCTGGTCGCGTCCGGGCGGGCGGATCCGGCGGAGTTCGGGACGGACGCGACCATCAACGTGCACCTACGATGACCGCTATGAGTCTCAAGGTGGAACAGGGCGAGGCGACGCGGGCGGCGCTCGTCGACGCGGCCATCGCCCTGTTCACCGACAAGGGCTTCGCCGAGACGTCGACGACGGAGATCGTGCGGCGCGCCGGGGTGACGCGCGGTGCGCTCTACCACCATTTCGCCGACAAGGAGAAGCTGTTCCGGGCGGCCCACGAGGCGATCGAGAAGGACATCTTCCAGCGCGCCCGTACGGTCTCCGAGACGGCGGAGGGCGGGGCGGTCGAGCGGCTGAAGGCGGGCGCCGACGCGTTCCTCGACTCCTGCCTCGAGCCCGCCGTCCGGCGCATCCTTCTGATCGAAGGACCGCTCGTACTCGGCTGGCAACGCTCCCTCGACTTCGACAATCCGCACTGCGCGCGGCGACTGCTGCGGGCCTCGGTTGCGCAGCTGCGCCCGGACGAGGCGCCGGAACCGCTCGCTCACCTGCTGTTCGGCGCGCTCTGGCAGGCGGGTCTGGTCGTCGCGGCGGCGCCGGAGAGGCGCGCGGAGATGGCCGGCGCGCTCCAGCGCATGGTCGATAATTTGTTCGACGGGTAGCGGGCGTTCCGCTGACGGACCCGCCCCGGGTGCGCTACCGTGACGTGAACTTCGAACAATAGTTCGACGTCCGGTATGCGCACGTCTTGAGGAGGCGGGGCCGGTGGCGATCCTCACCGCTCCGGGTGCGACACGGTGCCGGCCGCGCCGTCGCGCGACACGCCGTAGCACTTTCTACGGAAATCTACGACCGCAGCTATATCCGCTCATAGAGTCCGAGAGCGTGGACCCCGTGCGCAACCCGTACGCCCCCGGCGCGGGGCAGCGACCTCCAGAGCTCACCGGCCGCGACCGCGAGCTGCGGCAGTTCGAGGTCGTGCTCGAACGTGTCGCGCACGGCCGCCCCGAGCGCAGCATGATCCTGACCGGCCTGCGCGGTGTGGGCAAGACCGTGCTGCTCAACACGTTCCGGTCGATGGCGATCCAGCGGCTGTGGGGGACCGGCAAGATCGAGGCGCGTCCCGACCAGTCGATCCGCCGTCCCGTGGCCTCCGCCCTGCACATGGCCGTACGCGAGCTGGCCCCCCGGCACCGCGCGCCCGACCGCATCGAGGGTTTCCTCGGCGTGCTCAAGGCGTTCGCGCAGGCCGAGACCGAGCCGGTGAAGGGCAAGGCCGCGCCGCGCCGGTGGAACCCCGGCATCGACGTGCCCGCCGCGCGCGGCCGGGCCGACTCCGGCGACCTGGAGATCGACCTGACCGAGCTGTTCGTCGACGCGGCCTCGGTCGCCACCGACCTCGGCGTGGGCATCGCGCTGTTCGTCGACGAGATGCAGGACATCCCGGCCGACGACGTGTCGGCGCTGTGCGCGGCCTGCCACGAGCTGTCCCAGAGCGGTGGACCCCTGATCGTGGTCGGCGCCGGGCTGCCGCACCTGCCTGCGGTGCTGTCGGCCAGCAAGTCCTACTCCGAGCGCCTCTTCCGGTACGCCCGCATCGACCGGCTCGACCGGTCCGCCGCCGACCTGGCCCTGCTCGCCCCGGCCGAGCGGGAGGGCGTGACCTTCACTCCCGACGCCCTCGACGCGCTCTACCAGGCCGCCGACGGCTATCCCTACTTCGTCCAGGCGTACGGCAAGGTCGCCTGGGACATCGCGCCGGAGAGCCCGATCAGCGCGGACGACATCAAGGTCGCGGCACCGGAGGCGGAGGGGGAGCTGGCGGTCGGCTTCTTCGGCAGCCGGTACGAGCGCGCGACCCCGGCCGAGCGCGATTACATGCGGGCCATGGCGTCGCTGGGCGATGACCCGGTGCCGACCTCCACCGTCGCCGAGGAGCTGGGCCGCAAGCCGTCCAGCCTCTCGCCGGCCCGCGACGGCCTGATCAAGAAGGGGCTGATCTACAGCGCGGAGCGCGGCCTGGTCGCCTTCACGGTGCCGCACTTCGGGCACTTCCTCCGGTCCCAGCCGGTCTGACCTCCGCGATCCCGGCCGCTCTGACGTCCTATATCGGTCTCTTGCGAATGCGCTAGAGAGGCGTAGACGACTCGATCGAGCGTCGCGAGCGAAATCTACTCCTCTCTAGTCGCGACCTTAGAGAGCGCTAGAGAACGGTCGAGAGTCGAGTCGAGTTCTCTATAGCGCTTTCTAGTGAACGCGGAAGAGTCCGCTATATGCCTGCAGAGGCCCCGAGGAGGTCGGCGGTGCGCACCACCCGCGCGAACCGTCCGTGGTGCAGGCTGGCGGACGTCGCCCGGGTGAGCTCCTCCGCCGTCACCGTCTCCCCGTCCGGCCCGACGGCGTCGAAGGTGTGCATGGCGTCGATCGGGTAGAGCACGTCGTATCCGAGATTGCCGCCCATCCGGGCGGTGGTCTCGTTGCACATGTTCGTCTGGATGCCGGCGATCACGATCTGGCCGATGCCGCGCTCGCGCAGCCAGCCGTCGAGATCCGGCTTGCCGTAGAACGCCGAGTTCACGTTCTTGGTCACGAACAGCTGGGGCTCGGCGCCCTCGAACGCGGCGACGACGACGTCCTTGAGCGCGTTCCCCGGCGACTCCGGCGCCAACGGCGATCCCTCCGGGCTGTCGTGCCGGACCAGCACGATCGGCCGGCCGGCCGATCGCCAGGCCCGGATGAGGGCCACGATGTTGTCCTCGGCGGCAGGGTTGTCGCGCCGGCCGAAGTACGGGTCCTCGAACCCCTTCTGGACGTCGATCACGATGAGTGCCGCGTTTTCGGTGAGTTCTGCCATGTCAGGAAGCATCCCCTCGCGGCGGGGGTCCGACGAGTGGCAGAAAAGTCGACGTACGGTACTTTCCTGCCATGCGTACCGTCGGCGTCGTCGTCTGCGCCGGCATCCGCCCCTTCGACTACGGCGTGATCACCGAGGTCTGGGGAGTCTCCCGCCCCGGGTGTTCCGACTTCGAGCTGTGGCGCTGCGGTGAGGGCCCCGTGGAGCTCGAGCACGGCGTCACCCTCGCCCCCGACCGGGGCCTGGTCGCGCTCACCGAGTGCGACCTCGTCGTCGTGCCCGGCCGGGTCGACGCCCTCGCTCCCGTGTCCGCCGCCGTCCTCGGCGCGCTGCGCGCCGCGTACGAGGCGAAGGTGCCGATCGCGTCGTTGTGCGCGGGGGCGTTCGTGCTGGGTGCGGCCGGTCTGCTCGACGGCCGCCGGGCCGTCACCCACTGGGCGCTGACCGACGCGCTCGCCGAGCGCTACCCCGCCGCCCGCGTTCGACCCGACGTGCTGTTCACCGAGGACGGCGGCATCTGGACCTCGGCGGGCACGGCCGCCGGCATCGACCTGTGCCTCCACCTCGTACGCCGCGCCCGCGGCGCCGCCGTCGCCAACACCATCGCCCGGCGCATGGTCACCGCCGCGCACCGGGAGGGCGGCCAGGCGCAGTTCGTCGAGCGCCCGGTCCCCGCCCCGGCCACCGCGCAGTCCGCCGTCGCCGACACCCTCGAGTGGGCCCGCCGCCACCTGGCCGAGCCGCTGTCCGTGGCGGACCTGGCGAGGCGGTCGGGCACCGCCCCGCGGACGTTCGCCCGGCACTTCACCCAGCTCACCGGCACCACGCCCGCGCACTGGCTGATCCGGCAGCGCGTCGCCGAGGCGCAGCGGCTCCTGGAGACCACCGACCTGGCGGTCGAGCAGGTGGCGGCCCGCACCGGGTTCGGCACCGCCACCATGCTCCGCCGCCACTTCGCGCGCGTCGTCGGTGTGCCGCCCACGAGCTACCGCCGGACGTTCGCCGGCGCGTAGTCCTTCAGCGTGAGCGCGTTGGCCACCTCGATGAGCCGCGCGGTGTTGTTGTCGAACTCGGGGACCTCCGCGCCGTCCTCCAGGAGCTCCCGATCGACCAGCGCGAGCGCCTGGTTGTCGGCGACGAAGTCCCGCAGCTCCGCCTCGTACGCCGCGAACCCGGCCTCGTGGTCGCCGCCGGCCGCCGCCAGCTCGCCCGCCAGGACGTACGCGCCGATGAGGGCCATGCTCGTGCCCTGCCCGGACATCGGCGACCCGCAGTAGCCCGCGTCGCCCAGCAGCGCGACCCGGCCGCGCGACCAGCGGTCCAGGTGGATCTGGGCCATGGCGTCGAAGTGGAAGTCCGGCGCGTCCCACATGTACTTCAGCGCGGTGGGCAACACCCACACGTCGCCGATGCGGTCGGCCAGCAGCCGCTTCTGCGCCTCGATGTCCCGGTAGTCGTAGTCCAGCGGCTCCTCGGACCCGAACCCGACGTACACCCGGACCTCACCGTTGCCGCGCGCGGTCATCACGCCGCCGCCGACGCCGCCCTCCATGCAGAAGGTCTGCCAGCGGTCCAGCCCGAGGAAGTTCGGCGCGGTGTACACCGCGACGTACATGCCGAGGTACTTGATGAACTCCGTCTCGGGGCCGAAGACCAGGCTGCGGACGTTCGAGTGCAGCCCGTCGGCGCCGACCACCAGGTCGCACGACCGCGCGACCCCGCTCTCGAACGTGACGTGCACGCCGTCCCCGTCCTGGGCGATCGCGGCGATCGAGTCGTCGAAGAGGTACTCCACCCGGTCCCCCGCCGCGTCCCGCAGCAGTCCGATCAGGTCGTCGCGCATGATCTCGACGTCGGGACTGTCGAGGACGCCTCCGCTGAACGTCCGCTCGGTGCTGGAGTACAGCTCCTTGCCGGAGCCGTCGACCATCGAGGAGCCGCGCATGTCCGTCTTGAGCCGTCGCATGTCGGGCAGGATGCCCATCCGCTCCGCGACGGTCAGCGCCGTGCCGCGGACGTCGATCGCCTGACCGCCGGGCCGCGGCTTGGCCGCCCGCTCCACCACGGTCACGTCGAAGCCGTGATGGTCCAGCCAGTACGCCTGCGCCAGGCCCGCGATGCCGGCTCCGGAGATGAGAACGCGCGTGTTCCGCATGAGAGGCTCCCTGAGACTCGGTTCGGCGCGGTGTCCCCCGCGCCGAACCCAATCTCGCGCCCGCCGCGCACCGCCGGCTGACAGGCCGCTGGCAGCACGCGGCGGGCGTACGTCAGCGCGCCATCAGCGCCCCCGACGGGACCGCCGGCAGGCGAACGTCGCCTGCTTCAACGTCCCCCGATGGGGCTGTGCACCCGCTGGGGGCCGGAGTCGTCGTCCTGGCGTTCCCAACCCTGATCCCACGCGACTCCGGCGCGTACGGCCGCCGGTCCCCCGTCGACCGGGACGGCGAACACGACCTCGACCGCCCGGCCGTCCACCTCCCCGGGGTAGACGAGGTAGCGGTGGCAGAGCTCGCGCCACACGTCGGTCGGCTCGGCCGAGGTGAGGGACGCCGCGTGCTCACGCCACGCGGCGCTCGGCCGCAATGCCGCGTATGTCGCGTCGAGCGGCACGTCGCGCAGCTCGCAGGGGATCGGATGCAGCCGGTGCTCGATGGCGTTCACCACCTCGGGGGACACCGCCAGGAACACCAGGCAGTCCACGGTGAGCAGTGCCGCGGACCGGACGTCCGCCGAGGCGAGGATCCGCACCCCGGTCCCGGGCGCTCCGGCGGCCACGACGGCCGCCCCGGTCAGCATCGCGGCCCGGATCACGCCCAGCCGGCGGGCGGGCGCCGTGCTGAGCCGGCCGAAGCAGCCGCACGCCTCATCCGACCCGCGCCGTACGAGATCGGCGACCACGGAGGTGGCGGTCGCGAAGAACACCACGCTCGCCAGCCGCACCGCGAACAGCGAGGTCGTCAGCAGGAGGATGCCGAGCACCGCCTCGGTGGCCCCGACGCCCAGGGCGAAGGCGCCGCCTCGGTACCGGGTGAGGTTCGGCGTACGGCCGTGGGGGAGCGCCTTACCGACGGCCCCGGCCAGGAGCACGGTGGCCAGGAACGGGATCTGCACCTCGCGGAACAACTCGGTCATGAGCCCTCCTCCGTCGGAAGGGTGACCCGTGGGGCTGCGCGGTTGCTTCCCTCGCTGCGCTCGGTCATGAGTCCTCCTCCGTCGGAGGGGTGACCCGGGGGGGCTGTGCCGTCGATTCCCTCGCTGCGCTCGGTCATGGGCGGTCCACTCGTACCGTGACGTTGAAGCATCCGACGTCCAGGTCGCCGCCCAGATCGACGAACGCGCTCCTCGACAGTTCGACCACCCGGCCGCGCGGCGAGGTTCCGCACCGGACGCAGCGGTCGCAGAAGCGGGCGGCCAGGCAACCGCACTCGATGACCGGCACGTGCGCCTCCTGCCCGGTGCACTCGTTGCGGACCCGCAGCACACTGCCCAGCGACAGGTACGGCAGCCGGGTCGCCGGGCCGGTGCCGCAGCCACCGCCGTCACCGTACGGGTCCAGGGCCGGGTACGCCGCGCCGCGCGCGCCGTCGGGATGGTCGAACCACGTCGCCGTGCCGCGCAGGACCCGTACGGAGCCCACCGACCGGCGCGACGTCGGCTCGATCGCGTGTGGGGCCGGTTGGGGAGACGTCTGCGCGGGCCGCAGCCCGAGGACCTCACCGCCCCGCCGGACACCGATGACGTCGAGCAGCGCGCCGGGCTCCAGGCGTGGATGGCGCACCTGCACCCGGCGCAGCGCCTGCGCCGGCACCGTCACGTTCAGGCGTCCGCGATGCGGCCCCGCGTCGACCTCGAACACCTCGCCGACTCGCTTGGTGATCATGCCGGTGACCCGCGTGATGTCGACCCAGATGTGCTCCGCGGCCAGGCCACCGGCCTCGGCCGGGCGCACCACGGCGTGCCGTCCGGGACGCAGGGCCGCGAGCTCGGCGCGGCCGTCGTACCAGATGGAGACGGTCGCCGACATCGGCAGGCGCACCTGCGTACCGTCCGCCAGGGCGACCGTGAGGACGTGGGGGCTGGCGTCGACGATCACTCCCTCGATCGCGCGCCGGGGCCAGGAATCGCTCTCTTCCGGATAACGCGGCGCGTCACTGAACACCGCCGCCCGGAGCCGGCGTCGGCGGTGCATTAAATCGCGGGATGGCAGCATGGGGGAAGCTCCGAACATCGATGACAGTGCTCATGGCCGTTGCGACGGGAAGTCGCACGTCAAGCCTTACCCCGCGCGTTCCTTCTGTCGACTCCTTTGTCCAAATCGGCCAAAGATGCCGATAGGTATACGTGACAGTTTTTCATGATTGTCGCGGGACGGGTTGGCCGAAACATGAGGGGCGACTTGATCCACAATTACGGTTCCCGTGCGATCGTCGGCATGGTGTCAGAACGAACTCCCCAGCATGCCGGGCGGTCCTGTGGGAACTGCGTCGCACGATGAGTTCCGTGACTTCGTCGCGGCACGGCGCCCCACGCTCCTGCGCGCCGCCCTCCTGCTCACCGCCGACCGTACCGAGGCCGAGGACCTCCTTCAGGCCGCCTTGGCCAAGACCTACCTCGCCTGGGACCGGATCAAGGACCGCGCCGCCCTCGACGGCTACGTCCGCCGCGCGATGGTGAACATCAACATCTCCTGGTGGCGGCGGCGCCGGCTGGAGGAGTACCCGACCGACGAGATGCCCGACACTCCCGTCGCCGACCACACCGACCGCAGCGAACTGCGCGACGCCCTCGACCGCCTGCTGGACCGCCTGCCCGCCCGCCAGCGCGCGTACATCGTGCTGCGCTACTTCGACGACCTCACCGAGGCCGAGATCGCCGAGGCCCTCGGCGTCAGCGTCGGAACCGTGAAGAGCACCGTCTCCCGCGCCATGGCCAAACTGCGCGAGGACGCCGACGAGGAGTTCGCCGCCCTGGAGTGATCGTCGATCTCGTCGGGAGATGCTGACAAGGGACTGCGCGGAGGGCCACAATCCGGTCACACCCTCGAGCGTGGAGGCCGCCGTGTGGAGCACGATGCAGGACTATCCGCTGACCATCTCCTCGATCATGCGCTACGGCACCCAGATCTTCGGTGACGCCGAGGTCGCGACCTTCACCGGCGACGGGATGCGCCGCACGTCGTACGCCGAGCTCGGCCGCCGCGTCGCCCGGCTCGCGAACGCGCTCCGCCGTCTCGGCGTCGACGCCGACCAGCGGGTCGCGACCTTCCAGTGGAACAACACCGAGCACCTCGAGGCGTACCTCGCCGTGCCGTCGATGGGCGCGGTCCTGCACACGCTCAACATCCGGCTCTCCGCCGACCAGCTCGTCTACATCGCCGACCACGCCGAGGACGACATCGTCATCGTCGACGCCACGCTCGTCCCCCTCCTCGCCGCCGTCCTGCCCCGCATGAAGACGGTCCGTCACGTGATCGTCGTCGGGGACGCCGACCTCGCGCCGCTGGAGTCCGCCGGCCCGGAGCTGCACGCGTACGAGGCCCTGCTCGCCGCCGAACCCGACACGTTCGACTGGCCGGAGATCGACGAACGCCGGGCCGCGGCCATGTGCTACACCAGCGGCACCACCGGCAACCCCAAGGGCGTCGTCTACTCCCACCGCACCGCGTACCTGCACTCGACGTCCGTCTGCACCGGCAACGCCGTCGGCCTGTGCGCCACGGACCGCGTCCTGCCCGTCGTGCCGATGTTCCACGCGAACGCCTGGGGCCTCCCGTACGCCGCCCTCATGGCCGGCGCGTCGCTGGTCATGCCCGACCGGTTCCTGCAGCCCGAGCCCCTCGTCCGGATCATCGAGGACGAGCGCCCCACCGTCTCCGGCGCGGTCCCGACCATCTGGAACGAGGTCCTCCGGTACGCGCAGGAGAACGAGTCCGACCTGAGCTCCCTGCGCCTCGTCCCCTGCGGCGGCTCCGCGGTCCCCGAGTCCATCCTCCGGGCGTTCGACGACCTCGGCGTCCGGATCGTGCAGGCCTGGGGCATGACCGAGACCTCCCCCGTCGCCTCGGTCGCGCACCCGCCGCCCGCGTGCCCCGACCCCCTGCGCTACCGCACGACCCAGGGCCGCGTCCTCAGCGGCCTGGAGGTCCGCGTCGTCGGCGACGGCGACACGGTCCTGCCCGCCGACGGCGCCTCCGTGGGGGAGATCGAGATCCGGGGCGCCTGGATCACCGGCTCGTACTACAAGGACGAGGACCCGTCGAAGTTCCACGACGGCTGGCTGCGTACGGGCGACGTCGGCACCGTCTCCTCCGACGGCTACCTCGTCCTCACCGACCGCGCCAAGGACGTCATCAAGTCCGGCGGAGAGTGGATCTCCTCCGTGGAGCTGGAGAACCACCTGATGGGCCACCCCGACGTCATCGAGGCCGCCGTCATCGGCGTCCCCGACCCGAAGTGGCAGGAACGCCCGCTCGCCTCGGTCGTCCTCCGCGAGGGCGCCACCATCTCCGTCGGCGACCTGCGGGCGTACCTGGCCGAACGCGTGCCCAAGTGGCAGGTCCCGGAGCACTGGTCCTTCATCGCCGCCGTCCCGAAGACCTCGGTGGGCAAGTTCTCCAAGCGCACCCTCCGCCAGATGTACGCCGACGGGATCCTGGACGTGATCGAAGCGGACTGACCGGCGCCCCAAGACACCCGCCCCCAGAGCCGCAGTCGCGGCCCCGGCCCGCGGCGCCGGCCCCTGCCAGAGCGCCGCGCCTCGCCGTCGCCCGGAACTCTTTGCCGCCGTCGTTGCTGTCCAGATGGAACAAAAGGGGCGGCGTGCCGTCCATGCCGACGGCAAGGTGTCCACGGCGACGGCGGGGTGACGTCGGCCGCGCTCAGCGCCCCGGATCCTCGTCGCCCCAGCGACGGAAATCCTCGGCGTAACGGCCTGAGTCGAGGGACACCACCGAACGCTTTGCTCACAAGGGCTGATGCCCGGTACGCTGTGTGCGGCCTGGTGGCCACCGAGGAGGCTTCGCCTAGTCCGGTCTATGGCGCCGCACTGCTAATGCGGTTTGGGCTTACCGTCCATCCGGGGTTCAAATCCCCGAGCCTCCGCTCCTTGATCAAGGGCCTTCCCCGACGAACGTCGGGGAAGGCCCTTGATCGTTCCTGGGGCTCCTGCGGTCCCAGTCGCAGTTCCCGTTGCGGTTGCTGCTCCTCGCCCCACAGGGCAGCGGCCATCCGGGCGCTGGCGTCCTGACCTGGGCGGCGGCCACTAAAACCTCAGATGAGAGCTGTGCCTGAGAAGCCGCCATGATGATGGGCAAGGGCTCATTGCGCGCGCCACGTGAACCGGGTCATCAGATGCGGCACGTCATGGG
Source organism: Actinoallomurus sp. NPDC052274 (assembly GCF_040679475.1). Taxonomy (NCBI): domain Bacteria; kingdom Bacillati; phylum Actinomycetota; class Actinomycetes; order Streptosporangiales; family Thermomonosporaceae; genus Actinoallomurus; species Actinoallomurus sp. NPDC052274. Next base: position 53,562 of record NZ_JBFAUT010000010.1, on the reverse strand, counting down.
CCAGCCGCAGCGCGGCGAGCCCGGTCTCGGGCCGAACCATGGCACCCGCCGGGACCCACGCCTCCTGCCCGCACAGCACGATCTCAACAGGATCGGCATCCGGTGACTCTTCAAGCCAGTACCACGTCCGGTCGTGCAGCAGCGAAACGGTGCTGAAACCCTCGTGCACCGAGACGATCAATACGTCCTCACCGCCGCAGCCGTACGCGAACACCGGTTCATGGTCCGGAACGTACAAGCCGGCCAACTCATCGATCGTGACGACGCGGGATGACGTATAAGGCTGATACGTCTCCATCTCGTACGGCACGGGGCAATGGTAGAAGCGATCCCATGGACAAGCGCCGAACCTCTGGCCAATGGGATCGAGCGCGGCTTCGGGCGCGCCGCCCGCTCCGGTACGCCCTGCGGGTGTGCGGCGTGGGTGCCGGTCCCTGGCGTGTCGACCGCCGGCCCCCGCGCGAGTTCGTCGGACAGTGGCTGTGAATCACGTGCCCGGCGGGGCCGGTGGCGGCGAATGAATCATCCCGGTCGCGGTTTCCGATGCGGTTCCCCGACCAGGGCGGCCGGGTCGTACCCGGCCCGCGAGGGAAGGCAGCGCGGTGCCGTGGAGGCTGGTCGCTGAGCGGACGAGTGATGCGACCGCCGGTGAACGACTGCTTCGCGGCCATGCGATCACCGTGGTGACCTCCGGCGCGTCGACGACGGGCACCGCGACGTGCTCGGGCCACTGCCAGGCGCGGCTGGAGGCCGGGATGACGAGCAGCGTCCTGCCGAGCGCCACGAGCTGAGCGAGCTGCGACTGGGTGCGCACCTCCGGTCCGGGCCCGTCCGGGTAGGTCCCGTCGAGCCGGGGCCATCGAGCGATCGGCAGGTCCGGCACGTCGCGGACCTCCGCCAGCGTGAGCTGATCGCGTGCCGCGAGCGGATGCGCCGCGGGAAGAATCGCGACCTGGCCTTCCGTGCAGAGGTCCTCGGTGTCGAACCCGGCGAGGTCGTCGAACGGCCGGTGCATGAGCGCCACGTCGGCGCGCCCGTCGCGGAGCAGCCCTGCCTGCTCGCCGACCTCGCACAGGAGGACCTCGACCGGTGCCGCACCGGGTTCGCTCGCAAGCGCGTCGAGGAGCCGTTGCAGCAGCTCGTGGGACGCTCCGGCCTTCGTCACGAGCACGAGTGGCCGCTTCGGATCCCCGGCACGGCGCGTCCGGCGCGCGGCGGCCGCTACCGCGTCGAGGGCCGCTCCGGCCTCGCGGAGCAGCACCTGGCCGGCGTCGGTGAGCGCCACTCCACGACGGTTTCGGTCAAGGAGCTGGACGCCGAGCCGCCGCTCCAACTGGCGGATCGCGCGTGAGAGCGGCGGTTGTGCGATCCCGAGCCGAACAGCGGCGCGTCCGAAGTGCAGTTCCTCGGCGACGGCGACGAAGTACCGGAGCTCGCGGGTCTCGAGATCGTCCACGCGAGTAGCCTACCGAGTGATACCCCGTGGGTATCACAGCAGACTGAAGCGGTGTTGGACCCCGAGCGTGCGGCTCACCGAGCATGGGTCGAGTGAACGACACGAAGATCGCGCTGGTCACCGGCGCGAACAAGGGAATCGGTTTCGCCATCGCACGAGGTCTTGGGGCGATCGGCTTCACGGTCGCGGTGGGGGCTCGCGACGATGCCAGGCGCGAGGAGGCCGTCGAGCGTCTACGGGCTGCGGGCGTCGACGCGTTCGGGGTCGCCCTCGACGTCACCTCCGATGACAGCGTCGCCGCGGCGGCGGTGACGATCGAGCAGACGGCAGGGCGGCTCGACGTGCTCGTCAACAACGCGGGCATCTCCGGCCGGACGGACGGTGGCGCGCAGGATCCGACGACGCTCGACCTCGACGTCGTCCGCACGGTCCTCGACACGAACGTGTTCGGGGTCGTGCGGGTGACGAACGCGATGCTCCCGCTGCTCCGCCGCGCGGACTCGCCGCGCATCGTCAACATGTCGAGCAACATGGGCTCGCTGACGCTGCAGACCGGTCCGATCATGGCCGCGTACGCGCCGTCGAAGTCCATGCTCAACAGCGTCACGGCACAGTACGCCCGCCGACTCGCCGAAACGAACGTCATCGTGAACGCCGCCTGCCCCGGCTATGTGGCGACCGACTTCACCGGCTTCAACGCGCCGCGGACGCCCGAGCAGGGCGCCGCGATCGCGATCCGGCTCGCGACCCTGCCGGATGACGGACCGCGCGGCGGCTTCTTCGACGACGAGGGCGTCGTCCCCTGGTGACCTCAGACGGAATCCGCTGGGCGGCTTCCTCGACGAGGTCGTTCACGCGGGGTAGAGGGCTTTGCGGAGGGTGATCCCCTGTCGGTGGTAGGCCATCCGCTTCTCGTAGAACGGGACCGACAGCGGGCTGCTCAGGTTCGTGTCGGTCACCGCGATCTCCGCGCCCCTTCGCCGTCCCCACGCCTCGACGGCCGCCATGAGCGCCGTGCCGGCGCCCTGGCGGCGGCACTCCGCGGCGACGGCGAGTGCGTTGATCACGAGGCGTACCCGTGACAGATCGCGCTGGATCTGCCAGCGGGCGTCGGGCGCCGGCCGGATCACCGCCGCTTCGATGAGGCCGACCACCTGACCGTCGTCCTCGGCGACCAGCCAGGCGGTGTCCTCCTCCCGAGGCTCGCCGATGGCCTGCTCGAACCACTCGGCGAGACCCTCGGGATCAGGCTCCTGAACGACCTCCGGCACGACCGCGGCGTAGTGTCGGCCGGCGTCTCGCCACGCCCGCGCACAGCCTTCGCCGTCTCCCGGCCGGATCTCCCGCACTATGAGTCCGCTCACGCCATCCATCCTGGCCGCCGGTGTCGGTGGATCCGATCTGATCACCGGGACGGCGGCGCCGAACAACGGTCCGGCGAGCGCCGCACTCAGCGGAATCTCAGGAAGACCACGCGACCGGTGATTGCGTGCCTCGGGTGGGCGTGGGGAGAATGACGCGTTGCCCGGCGGCCCGCGCGCCCACCGTGATCGACCACCGATCGTGGCCCTGCGCCTGGGCTGCCATCCGGCGATCGTCGAGGAGTGGTGCGGTGCTACACGCCTTCGTCTACAACGAGATCGCGATCCTCGCCCGGCACTGGTTCGAGGTCAGCGTCAAGGACAGTCACCTCGAGCACGGAGCACGCATCGAGCTTCGCCTGCGAAGCCCTCAGCCACATCGCGGGACCGAGTCGGCGGCCCAGAAGATCGTGGCGGATCAGCCGCTGTGGCGAGCCGACCTCTTCGATCGCATCGACGGCGTGCGCGGAGGGTTCGAGGCGGCACACTTTCATCCGCGCTTCCATGATGCCGAGCCGTGCGAACGTCATTGGGCCGACGAGGTCAAGGCCGCCCCATGGGACTGGCTGCACGACCAGTTGTCCGACATCGCCGGCGTCGCCGCGGCGGCCGGAGTACGGCTGCGGGATGCCGCGGACGGCGAGCAGGTCCGGGCCGACGCCCCGGCGATCGTCGCTGTCGCGAGGAGCCGCGCCGCGATCCAGTGCGGGACCAAAGAGCAGTGTTACGCGTGGACTCAGGACGCGGCGGGCTCGGTGCACCTCATGCTGGACCGGCTCGCCAGACCCGAACTCCTCGATCGTGATCGCGTGTCCCCGTGGCTGGCGTCGCAGAACGCCGCTCACCGTGCCCCGTAGGGCGGCCGTCGCGAACGGGCGGAAGGCAGGTGCCCGTTCCTCACGGACACGCTGACGGCGCGGCGGCTCCCACCGCCCATCGCCGCGCTGCCCGGCCGGGATCCCATTTTCGCGCAGGCCAAGACGCAGTGCGTACGCCGGCCCTGAGCTCGTCATGCTCGCAGCGGCCGGCTCATTCTCATGGGGCTGCCGAGGGACTCTTATACGGGGATCCGCAGGAGTGTTCCGCCGTCGTCGATGAGCACGTCGAAACGTACGATCTGCGAGCGCTTGGCGACCGTTCCGCCGTGCACCTGAAGATGGGCCGGCGCGCCCGGCACGCCGTACCCCTTCGCCGGGACCGCCCACCCCGTCACCGCGCGCCGTTCCCCGGACCGGGTCACCGCCACCAGCCGGCACGTCAGCGGGCCGCGTATGCCGGCCAGGTCCAGGGCGACCTGTGTCCCCCACGGCGCGCTCTCGGTCGCGACGGTCCCGCTGGCGTGGGTCGTCGGGTCGGTGGCTGTGTGGCGTTCGCCCCGCGCGAGGAGGTCGGCGGCGGGGCTGCCGTGGTGGTGGGTGTACGCGCGGGGGCCGGTCAGGGCGGCGCCGATGGTCACGCCGCCGGCGACGATGGCGACACCCGCCGCCAAGCCGATCACGGCGTTGCCGCGCCGGCGACGGCGTGCGGCCCGGCGCCGGCGCCGCAGCAGGTCGGTGACGTCCGCCGGCGGCGCGTCGGGGACGGGCTCGACGGGGGCCACGCCGCTCAGGAGGTGCCGCATGCCGCCGAGCTCCTCGACCTCCGAGGCGCAGGCCGCGCACCCGGCGAGGTGCTCTTCGAACGCCCGGCGGTCGTCCTCTTCGAGAAGACCCAGCACGTAGGCGCCGACATCGGTGTGCGCGACGCTCATCCGGTCATCCCCTGGTCTCTTCCGCCCGGCACGCCCCGCCCCGGTGCATGTGATCGACCCTGGCGTTCACCGTATCCGGGCACGGCCGCCGTGCCCACCTCACAGCAGGCCCGCAGAGCCGAGTACGCGGGCCGGACCAGGGGCGGCCGAAGGTCTTCCGGCCGCCCCGCCCCCGACGATTCGGTCCCTGCCCGATCGCGCCTCGCCGCGCGAGGCGCGATCGGGCCGGCGAGCGGTCGTCCCGCCCGTGCGGGTCCGATGTCGGCAGGGAGTACGCGAAAAGACGCGCCGGGGTTCAATCGGCCGACGTGGAGATCGGCGCGATGCCCCGTCGCCGGACCGGGGGCCGCCTCAGCCCGTGATCTCGGCGAGCTTCGTCAGGTCCTCATCGCTCGGGGTCCACTGCGAGGCCTCGACGTTCGTACGGATCTGCTCCGGTGAGGTGGCACCGGCGATCACCGAGGACACGGTCGGCTGGGCGGCGAGGCCGCCGATGGCCACGTGCAGCATCGACACGCCACGCTGGTCGGCGAAGTCGCCGATCGCCTCGATGGTGTCCCAGTCCGCGTCGGCGTGCATGGCGCGCCGGGTGTCGCCGATCCGCGTCCCGGCCGGAGGAGCCTCGTCCCGCCGGTACTTGCCGCTCAGCAGGCCGGACTCAAGTGGGAAGTACGGCAGCAGCCCGACGCCGTACGCCTGGCAGGCGGGTACGAGCTCCGCCTCGGGGTCGCGGTGGAGCAGGTTGTAGTGGTTCTGCGCGCTGATGAAGCGGGCACCGCCCGCGGCGCGGGCGACGTAGTCGGCCTCGACGACCTGCCATCCGGCGAAGTTCGAGGAGCCGATGTAGCGGACCTTGCCCTCACGGACGAGTTCGTCCAGGGCGGCGAGCGTCTCCTCGATCGGGGTCACGCCGTCGGGAGCGTGGTACTGGTAGAGGTCGATGTGGTCGGTGCGCAGCCGGCGCAGGGACGCCTCGACGGCCCGGCGGATGTAGCGCCGCGACCCGCGCGCGCCGAAGTCGGGGCCGTTGGCGCCGCGCATGTCCATCCCGAACTTGGTGGCGACCACGACATCGTCGCGGCGGCCGACGAGGGACTGGCCGAGGAGATCCTCGGACAGTCCCGGCTCGGCGCCGTAGATGTCCGCCACGTCGAAGAGGGTGATGCCGGCGTCCAGCGCGGCGTCGACGACCTTTCTGGTGCCTTCGAGCGTCTCCGTACGGGTTTTCGTACGGCCCAGGTTGTTGCAGCCGAGGCCGACGACGGAGACGACGAGACCGGAGTCGCCCAGCGGGCGATACGCCATATCGGACATGCTTCCGACCCTAGTGAGGCAGGTCGCAGACGCGCGGACAGGGGCGGCCCGGGGATGGTGGTGTCGCGCCGGGGCGGCGCGAACGAGACCGCGGCCGCCGTACGAGGGTCAGCCGCTCCCGGGCCGTCCAGGGTCGTCCAAGGCCGGCCCGCGACGTCCAGGGCCGCCGGGCCGGCCCGTGACCGTCGGCCCGTGACCGTCGGCCCGTGACCGTCGGGGGGCCGACCGTGCCCGCCAGGTCAGGAGGCGGGGGCGGCCAGCCAGGCGTCGATCTCCCGGCGCAGCCGGGCCTTGGTCGGCTCCGGGGCGAAGGACGCCTCGACCCCCGCCCGCGACAACTCGGCCAGCACGGCGTCGTCGTATCCGAACGCCGTACGGATCCGGGCGTACTCCTCGGTCAGCGTGGTGCCCACGATCACCGGGATGTCGGTGTTCACCGTCACGACGAGCCCGGCGTCGCGCAGGAGCGGCAGCGGGTGCGCGGCGAACGAGGGGGCCACGCCGAGCGCGACGTTCGACGAAGGGCATACCTCGAGGGGCAGGCCGCGGTCCCGTACCTCGGCGAGCAGGTCGGGGTCGTCCAGGACGCGGATCCCGTGCCCGAGCCGCTCGGTGTGACCGACGGTCATCGCCTCGCGGATGCTCGCCGGTCCGCAGGTCTCCCCCGCGTGGTGGACGAGGTGGAGGCCCGCGTCCCGCGCCGACTCGATGACCTCGGCGAACGGCGCGAGGGAATGGGCCTCGTCGCCGGCCAGGCCGATGCCGAGAACCCCGTGCGTCGCGTACCGCGCGGCCAGGTCCACCGTGTGCCGGGCGCGGTCCACCGAGCGCCGGCGCGAGTGGTCCAGCAGGACCCGGCATTCGATGCCGTACGCGGCCTGTCCCTCCGCGAGTCCCTCGAGCACCGCCTCGAGGGGCATCTCCGGATGGCCGAGACGCTCACCGTGCGCGGCCGCGGTGAAGGTGACCTCGGCGTACCGGGTCCCCTGCGCGGCCTCGTCCGCGCAGAACTCGACGGCGATCCGCCGGAAGTCCTCCGGCCGGCGCAGGCAGTCGCGGACGAGCGCGCCGAGGTCGGCGAACCGGCCGAAGTCGTCGAACACGACCGGGCCGTCGGCGGGGGGCTCGGGCACCGGAACGCCGTTGGCGGTCCCGATCTCCCGGAGCGTCGCCCAGCGGATGGTGCTCTCGAGGTGGACGTGCAGGTGGGCCTTTGGCAGGCGGGTCAGGTCACGCACTCGAGGCAGCGTAGGAACCGGATACCGGCATGTCATCCGATTTTCCCCGCCCTCGCGGACGCCGGCGGACGGCCTGGCCGGGGGAGCCGCGGAACGCGGGTAATGGCGACATCAAGGATCGGCGTCGAATGGCGCGTTCTCCGTTGCCTGCCGTTTGCCTTCTCGGCTCCCGCCTGGTCTGGCCTGACCCTCGCCGTGGAGAACACCGCCGCGCGGCGGGTGACCCTTTTACGTAGCGATTCGACGTGCTCCGGAAGACGGGAATGGCGGTGTTAGCCTTTCCACCGGTCAGCAAGAACCTTCGACTTTCGAGATCATCGGCCACCTGGAGAGTGCGTGAAGCGGACCGACTCGTACGCGTGGAGCACATTCTGTGCCGCACGTCCGAATCGCCGCTCAAGCATCCGGGTCTCCGCTCTCGCGGACACGATGGGTGGATCTCGCCAATATTCCGATCCAACGTGATCGTGCGATCCCGCCGCGACGGAAAACCACCCGCATCATCGCTGGAAAAACAGACACCCTTGGGGGACCAATGCGTAAATGGACTGTTCGCGCCGCCCGAGCCCTCCTCGTCGGAGCCGCGTTCGCGGCGGTCGGCGGCGGCATCGCCAACGCCGACAACAACACCACGCGCGGAGACCGCAGCCTCCTCGGCGGCGTGCTGGCGGACGTGACCGCTCCCGTCACCGCCCCGATCACCGCCAACAACCTGCTGCGGAACACCACCGTCAACGCGAACGGCAACGCCGTCAACGCGCTCAGCCCGCGCTCGACCCTGGCCACGGGCGCCGCCCAGCGCCTGAGCTTCGTCAACCACCACCACGACCACGGCATCGAGGCGACCTCGATCGGCAGCGACGACAAGGTCCACGCGCCGCTGACCGCTCCGATCCTGATCTGCGGCAACGCGATCTCCGACAGCGGTCTGGGCACCGCGGCCTGCCGGGGCCACTCCAGCATCAGCAGCGGCGGCGCGTCCTCGCAGGCGAACTCGGCCTGCCCCGCGACGTGCTCGTCGTCGACCCAGGTGACGGCCGAGCCCGCCAAGCCCGCCGCTCCGGCCTGCCCGACCGCCTGCGACGCGGCCCAGCCGCCGGCCCAGACGACCGTCCACCAGGCGCCGGCCTGCGCTCAGGCCTGCTCGCAGCCGGTCGGCGCGCCGGTCTGCCCCGAGGCCTGCAACCAGTCCTCGGCGCAGGGCAGCAGCTCGTCGGCCACCCACCTGCTCAGCAACGACCAGGTCAGCGCGCCGGTCGCGGCGCCCATCGTGATCTGCGGCAACTCGGGCGCCATCCGGGGCCTGGCGGCAGCGGCCTGCGACGGCGACGCCTCCTTCGCCCGGGGCGGCAACTCCTGACCTTCGGCTCCGATTTCCGCCCGGCCGGTACTCCGGCCGGGCGGTTTTCGTTTTCACGGAGCTCCACGTCCTCACCTAATCGCCTTATTCAAGGCGGTTGGGCGGCGTTCTGTTTACCGGTGACTGGCCATTTCCCGTGTCGGTGCTGACCTTTCTTATATGGCGGCCGATCGAAATCCGGATAGCGGGGATTGCGGCGAAAAGGGTAATGGTACGTGTCCCGTCTTTCAGGGTAAGTGTTGCGCTGAAAAGGCTCACTCGCCATTTGGGGGACGGTGGATGAAGTCGACGTACCACGACCGTGTTCCGGCCGGTAAAGCCCACCTCGGCGCTACGCGTCCCGCTTTACTGCGATACCCGGTGATCGGCGTTAGCGTGCTCCTGGCCTTCTGGACGCCGTCCGGCGCGGCGGCCCGTACGGAGCGGGGATACGCCGTGATGGCGGCCTCGGCGCCGTCGCATCGGCAGTTCCGGGTCCTGCACGCCTATGAGCGTTACCTGGCCCGGATCGCCGCGCAGCGGGTCGCCGCCCGGCGGGCCGTTCGATTCGCCTATCGGCAGATGGGCAAGCCGTACCGGTTCGGCGGGGCCGGACCACGGTCGTACGACTGCTCGGGCCTGGCGATGGCGGCCTGGCGGAAGGGCGGAGTCAGCCTGCCGCACCGCGCGGACATCCAGTACCACCTGATCCGGCGCAAGGTCCCGATGAGGAGCCTGCGCCCCGGCGACCTGGTGTTCTTCTCCGGGGCGAGTCACGTCGGCATCTATGTCGGCCGTGGCCGGTTCGTCCACGCCCCGCACACCGGGACGGTCATCCAGCGCGGCTCCCTGACGGGCTGGCGGCGCCGGGCCTTCGCCGGTGCCGCCCGGCCGGGAGCCCCCGCGTACCGGGTGTGGCCTCGATGGGTCCGGACGCTCGCGGGCCGACCTCGCCGCAAGGCTCTCGGCTCGGTCTCCGTCCCGGCCCGATCGGCGGCATGGGACGGCCCGGTGTCCGTGCCGCGCCGCGGGCCGGCGGGGGCGGGCGGCTCGGCCTCCGCCCCGGCGCGGTCGGCGGCCGTCCCGCACGGGCCCGGGCCCGCGGCGAGCCGGACGAGCGACGCCGCGAAGCCGGACGGGACCCGACCGGCCGCTCCCGCCGGAGCATCCGCCGCGATGGCCGCTCCGACGCCGGCCGACGGCACCCGCACGACGCCGGCCGACGACACCGGCACGGCGCGGATCCGCGCGACGCCGACCGGCACCCAGGCGGCGCCGGCCGACGACACCGGCACCGCGCGGATCCGCATGACGCCGGATCGCATCCGTACGGCGGCGAGCCGCGTGACGCAGACCGGGATCCGGACGGCGTCGGGCGACACCCGGACGACGCCCGGTGGATCTCCGGGGACGCCCGGCGGGTCGCAGGCCTCCGGCGGTTCCGACTCAGTCGCCGCCTTGCAGGCCGCACTTGCGGGCTCCGCGCCCACGGGCGGGTGACGGCCCGTACCGAGTCGGTCGCTCTCTGCCTCAAACGGGGCATACTGCGGTGGCTTGACTAGTAACTTCTAGCTCGCGGCGCTTTGCAAGGTTTATCCGCGATGTACGGGGCAAAGTGCCTTACGGCTGTCGACAGGGGCGATGCATGAACAAAAGCGATCGATGTTCGGAGCGCCGACCGGGGTTAAGGCGGTGGGGATCATCGCGGAACGACTCGCGGCACGCGGCGATCCGTACGCTCGTGGCCGAGCATGTGCACGTGCTCCGGTTAGGGTTGTCCGCCTGTCTCGACCGGGAACCCGACATCCAGGTCGTCGCGGCTCTGTCCCACGGGGAGGGCCTCGCGGCGGCGCTGGCGGAGCTGCGTCCCGCCGTCGCGGTCATCGACATCGACCTGCCCGGCCCGGCGGGATCGACGGGCGTGGCACACCTGCGCGAGTTGACCGCGGAGTGCTCCGTCGTGATGCTGGCCGATCGCCGTGATCCCGTGGGCGTACGGCGGGCGCTGGCCGTCGACCCGCTCGGCCTGCTCAGCAGGCAGGCGCCGGCCGACGTCCTCATGCGCGTCGTCCGTCAGGTCGCGGTGGGCCGTCCGGTGATCGACCCGGAGTTGGCCGGGACCGCCCGCGCCGTCGAGGAGAATCCGCTGACACCTCGCGAGCTGGAGGTCCTCCGCATCGCGGCGAACGGGGCCACGACCGCGGAGATCGCCGCACGGCTGTCCCTGTCGGTGAAGACCGTGCGGAACCACCTGTCGAGCGCGATCACGAGGACGGCGGCGCGCAACCGGATCGACGCGATCCGGATCGCCAGCGAGCGGGCGTGGCTTTAGCGACCGGGCTTCAGCGATCGGGCTTTAGCGCTCGGGCTTCAGCGATCGGGCCGGGTGCCGCTGTCGCCGCACCCGGCCCGATCGGCGCGACCGCCGCGGACGCTCTCAGCGGATCGCCGTGCGCGGCCCGGAAGGGCCGTCCACGGGTCGCCGGGAGCGCCCTCGGCGGGGACGGCCCTCCGGTCACAGCGCGCCCGGGAGCGAGGCCTCTCCGGTCACAGTGCGCCCGGGAGCGAGGCTGCGCCGAGCGCGTCGAGCAGGTCCATGACCGGCTGCAGCTTCTCGTACAGCAGCAGGATCGGCTCGCCCGGCGCGGAGACGCCGAGCGCGATGCCGACCGCGTCCTTCAGGTCGCCCGCCGGGTGTACGTGGACGTCGGGGCGGGCGTCGACGAGTCCCCGCCTGATCAGCTCGGCCATCTCGCCGGGCCGCCTGCCGCGCAGGTCCTCGTCCTCGTACACCACCACGCGGCCGAAGGAGCGGGCGACCGCGCGGGCGGTGTCGATGACCAGTTCGTCGCAGCGGTCGCCGGGCAGCGTGACGGCGGCGACGCAGTCCCGCCGCCAGACCCGCCGCATGAGCTCGCCGACGGCGGCCACGGCCGCCGGGTTGTGCGCGTAGTCGACGACGATCGGACGGTCCTCGACCTGGAAGGCGCAGCCGCGGCCCGGGTTCAGGTCGTGCGGTTCGAACGTCCGCAGTCCCCGCGCGACCAGGTCGATGGGCATGCCGAGGGCGCGCGCCGCCGCGGCGGCCGCGAGCGCGTTGCCGATGACGTGCCGGGCAAGCCCGCCGAACGACCCGGCGACGTCGGCGGCCGGCAGTATCTCCGACCGGCCGGCTCCGCTGGCCTCGGTGAGCATGCCGTCCTCGACGAAGTACGCGATCCCGCCCGTCCGCAGGTGCCGCTCGACGCGCGGCGCGGCCGCGGACATGGCGAAGTAGCGGACGCTGGGCTCGCGGTCCCGTACGCGGGGACGGTCGGCGAGCGCGGCCGTCCGCGGGTCGTCGGCGTTCAGCACGAGCCGGCCGCCGTGCCGGATCTCCTCGGCGACCAGCGCCTTGATCTCGACGAGGTCGTCGACGGTGGCGATGTCGTCGACGCCGAGGTGGTCGTCGGTGACGTTGGTGAGGACGGCGACGTCGGCGCGATCGTAGCCCAGCCCGCGTCGTACGATGCCGCCGCGCGCGGTCTCCAGCACCGCCGCGTCCACGGTGCGGTCCGCGAGCACCATGGCCGCGGAGAGCGGACCCGACGCGTCCGCCCGGTAGACGAGCTCCTCGCCGACGTACACGCCGTCGGTGGTGGCCATCCCGACCCGCCGGCCGTCCTGCGCCAGCAGGTGCGCGATCATCCGTACCGTCGTGGTCTTGCCGTTGGTGCCGGTGACGGCCACGATCGGCACGCGCCCGGAGGTGCCGGGCGGATAGAGCCGGTCGATGATCTCCGCGGCGACGTCGCGGGAAGGACCTTCGTACGGCGCCAGGTGCATGCGCAGGCCGGGCGAGGCGTTCACCTCGATGACGCCGGAGGCGCCGGCGTCCGCCGGGAGCGGCGCGGTGATGTCCGGTAGGCGCAGGTCGATGCCGCAGATGTCGAGGCCGACGGTCGCCGCGACGCGGCGGCAGAGCCGTACGACGTCGGGGTGGACGTGGTCGGTGACGTCCTTGCTGGTCCCCCCGGTCGACAGGTTGGCGTTGCGGCGTAGCGCCACGACCTGGCCGGCGTGCGGCACCGAGTCCGGGGCCAGGCCCTGCCGCGCCAGGTGCGCCAGCTCGGTCTCGCCGAGCGCCAGGCGGGTGAGCGGCCGGTCGTGGCCCTCGCCGCGCGCCGGGTCGGTGTTCGCGGCGGCGACGAGGTCGGCGACGGTGGACCGGCCGTCCCCGGTCACCCGCGCGGGACTGAGCTCGGCGGCGGCGACCACGCGGTCGCCGACGACGAGCACCCGGTGGTCCCGGCCCGGAACGTAGGTCTCGACGAGCGCCTCGCCTCCGTCGGCGGAGGCCGCGTGGAAGGCGGCGGCGACCTCGTCGGGGTCCGTCAGCTCGATCCAGACGTTCTCCCCCTGGTGGCCGGAGAGCGGCTTGACCACGACGGGCGCGCCGATCTCCTTGAACGCGGCGATCGCCTCCTCGACGGTCGTCACGACGGTGCCCTCCGGCACCGGCAGCCCGGCGCTCTCCAGGAGCCGTTTGGTGAGCATCTTGTCGCCGGCGGCCTCGACGCCGATCGCCGAGGTCCGGTCCGTCATCGCCGCCCAGACCGTGCGCCGATGTCGCCCGTACCCGAGCTGCAGCAGGTTCAGGTCATCGACCCGGCGTACGGGGATGCCGCGCCGCCGGGCCGCCGCGGCGAGGGCGGCGGTGCTGACGCCCAGGCTCGTCCGCTCGTGCGTCGCGGCCAGGGCGGCGAGTTCGGCGTCGAACGCGATGTCCCCGTCGTTCAGCAGGCCGGTCACCGTACGGATGGCGAGGTCGATGAGGTCGCCGACGAGCGGCGTCTCCGCGGGTTCGTCCGCCGGGCGTTCGAGGATGAGGTCGTAGCGTCCCGGTATCCCGGCCCACACCGTACGGCCGAAGCAGACGTCCCGGCCGATCAGCGCGGACAGCTCCAGCGTGACGTGCTCGGTGACGTGCCCGAAGTACGTGCCGCGGGCCATCGCGCCCAGCAGTCCGCCGGGCCGGCCGGCGGAGCAGTGGTGCTCGGCCAGACCGGGGAGCGCGGCCACCAGCCGCTCGGCGAAGCCGGGGAAGTCCGTCGTCTCCCGGCCGGTCAGCTCTCCTAAATCGAGCCGAGCGATCACCACCGGCCGCGAGATGTAGACGTTGGGACCGTTCAGCCGGCGCAGATGCTCGAGGTGCATGGTCACTCCTCTGCTGCGGGTACGGGGCCGAACCACGGTTTGCGCTGTTCCATGTCGAACCAGCAGCCGGCCGGAAGGAGATGGAGGCGGACGTCGAAGAGGGCCATCGGATCGTCGTCGCACTCGGCGTACCCGACGGTGGCCTGGTCGGCGTCCACGATGGTCACGACCCCGCTGCCGATCACCTCGAAGCGGCCCTCGCGGACCACGATCGCGGTGTCCTCATCGATGCCGACGCCCAGCCGCAGGGTGTCGAGCGCGATTCCGCTGAGGAGCCGGGGCAGCCGGCCCCGTTCGGCGAAGTGCATGTCGATGAGCACGTCGTCGAGCAGGCCGAGTCCGGGGCCGATTCGGACCGTGGAGGCGGCGACCTCGTGACCGTTCCCGCCAAGGATCATCCAGCGGCCCATCGCGGTGGCGCCCGCGCTGGTCCCGGCGATGACGAGCCCGTCGGCCGTGAGGCGCTGCCGCAGCAGGGCGTTGGCCTTCGAACCCACGAGGCTGCGGATGCGGGACTGGTCACCGCCGCTGAACAGCACGCCGGTGGCCCCCCGCAGTACGTCGAGCGACGCCTGGCTGTCGGCGACGGCGCGGCGCGGCAGCCGGAGTTCGGTGACGGATGAGACGCCGAGCCGATGGAACACCTCGGCGTACTCGGCCGCGACCTGTTCGGGTTTCTCGGTCGCCGTGGTGACTACCACGATGCGGGATTCGTTCGCCCCGGCGAGGGAGACGAACTCCTCCAGCGGCCCGGTACCGCAGGTGCGGTTCTCCGCGCCGCCGATGACGAGGAGCCGGCCGTTGCGGCGTCCCTCCTCCGTTATGTCGGTCACGACAACTAGTTACCCTAATGTCACCTCAAGTAGTCAGACGGATCGTGACGCGGTCGTACACGAGCAGGGGAAGGCGCCGTCGACGTGGGCGGGTCGTCCAGGGCGGTCCTCGCCGGGGGCCTTGACCGGCGGCAGGACACCGTCGGGCCCGGGGTCCTCGCCGGGCGGCTGCTCCTCGGCCGCCCGGCGGCCGGGCCGCCGTCGGCCTGAGGGCGCCGGTCGCCGTCCTGCCGGTCTCCGCGGTTCTTTGACGGGCTCGACGTTTCGCACCCGAATCGCGAAGCCGGCGGAATGGCGCCCGGAGCGCGATGGGGCGGCGGGCGAGAAGGTCGCCGGTGCGAGAGTGTCGGTGCCGACCGGTAGGGTCACGAATAATCGCCCTAAAGACCGCGAAAACTGGACTTATGCGTAACGCCGTTCGCCGAACCGACCGCCATGGGTCTCTCCCGCCGAGGCTCCTGGCCCCTCCCCGTCGCCGGTTACGACTCGCTGAACTGGTCGAACGGCTCAGGCGGCCTGCGTGATCCGACAGATCCACTACCTCCATGGTAAGGGTTGTCTTACCCGCAGGATCTTTCGTTGCCGTTCTCGCGTCTAAGGTTCGCTGGATTCAGCGGTCACCGGAAGGACGTGGGGAAGGTACCGAAAAAGAGAGGCGCTGGTCATCCTCCGAGAGGCACACTCTCTCCGCAAGTGGAGCGAATGGGGGCGCGTAGCCCGGTTTGCTTTGGAGGTGTCCATGCCGCTCAAGGACGTTTATGCTGACGTTCGCCTTACCTACCGCCTTGTCCTGGCGGTCGATGTCGAGAAATACAGCACGCGCGACGCGCGTGGCCAGCTTCGGGCCCAGACCGATCTGCGCAATATTCTCAGCCTGGCCGCGCAGAACGTCGGCCTCGACCGCAGCCGCTGGTACGAACAGGTCAGCGGCGACGGCGAGCTCGCGGTGCTTCCCGAAGACGTCGACGTCTCCCTCGTCGTCGGTGACTTCACCCGCCAACTCGAGGCCATCCTCGGCGAGTTCAACCGGGAGCGCGGCGGCGGCAGGCGACTGCGGCTGCGCGTCGCGCTGCACCACGGCACTCTCACCCCCGGTCCGTTCGGCCCGGCGGGCGATGCCCCCATCGTCGTCAGCCGGCTGCTCAACGCCAAGCCGCTGCGCCGTCTGCTCGCCGACCAGCAGCACCGGGACGTCGCACTGATCGTGTCGCAGACGCTGTTCCAGGACGTCGTCCGTACCGGCTTCTGCTCCCTCGATCCGTGCGACTTCGAGCCGGTCCGGGTGAACGCCAAGGGCGTGCTCTACCACGGCTTCGTGCAGCGGCGCGCGGCCGAGGCGGAGATCGTCCAGCCGGTGCTGCGGGCGGTCGGCGAGGCCGGCGGCGCGGTCCACGGCGCGAACCTCGTCGCCCTGCCGGGCGGTCGGGGCTGACGACGGCGGCACGGCACCTCCGTGATCAGAGAAGCGAGAAGTCCCAGGAGACGGTGACCGCGGTGGAACGGCCTCCGCCGTCGGTCACCGTCACCGTGGTCTGACCGGGCAGGACGATGCCCTTCCGGTCCAGGATGACCTGGAGCGTGGCGTGCTCGCCGGCCGCGATCGCGCCGCTCGCGCTGGACAGGACGATGCTCGGGTCGGCGCTGGCCGCGGTCCAGTCGACGTCGCCGTCCTTGGCGGTGAGATCGACCTCACCGGTCTTGCTCGAGGACTGGATGTGGACCGCGAGGGGCGCCACCTCGAGGACGCCCTTGGGCGGCTGCGGCGTCTTCGAAGGCGGCGGCGGTTTCGTCGGACGGTTCGTCGGGAGGAGCTGCGGACCGGTGTTGGGCGGCGCCTGGCCACGGGACGGCGAGGAGACCGGGGGCCGGGTCAGGATCGGCCCATCGGAGGGAGGCGTCGTCCGGGAGGTCGGCGTCCTCGAGTGCGGCTTGCCCCCGCCGGGCCACTGCAGGTCCGGAACCGGCACGTTCGGGCCGATGAACATCATCACGGCGACGGCGGTCGCCAGCGCCGCCACCGATCCACCACTGGCGAACGCCCAGCGCCGCGCCAGCCGGGACGGCGCGTCGGGCTGCCGGGGCATCCCCTCGGCGGTCAGGGCGCCACCGCGCGCGGCGATCTCCGTCCGGTACCCGGCGAGCTCCGGGTCGGTCCCGGCGTGCAGCACCCGATGGCGGAGCGCCGGGGGCGGTTCGGGCACCGAGACCGCCGCCACGATCGTCTCGGCGTCGGGCGACAACTGGGCGCCCCGGTGCAGCCGCCGCTGGGCCCGCAGCGTCGTGACCCCGAGAGCCGCGGCCAGGTCCTCGCCGGTCAGATCGTGCCGGTGAACGAGGAAAAGGATCTCTCGGTAGAAGAAGTCCAGCCGGGCGAACGCCTCATCGTCCGCCATGGCGGCGGGCCGCTTGCGGAGGAGGCAGCGTCGGCGCGCCGCGGCGTACAGCCAGGCGCGGAGCCGCTCGCGTTCCCGCAGCCGCGGGGCGCGACGCGACGCGTCGATGAAGGTGTCGTGCACGACGTCCTCGGCGGCCTTGAGGTCACCGAGAAGCGCCGCACAGTAGTCGTACAGCCGCTCGGCGTAAACGTCGTACAGCGTCGCCAGGGCCTCTTCGTCCCCCTCGTGCAGCGCCTTGACCAGGCGTCTGTCGGCGGTGGGGGCGAACGCGGACCACCTTGCCATGCACGTGCTCCAGGTATCGGACGGTGCGGCTCTGTTTACACCAGTGTCAAGGATAGGTCACAAGATCACCCGAATTACCGCAAAAGCCGTGGCCTCGATCCATTGTCCAGTTCGGCGAACCCGAACGTGGCTCACATTTCGGGAAAATCGCGTCACATGCCACAATCCCCCTTGCGCGGTGGCTGATCGACGAGCGCGCCCCGTACGCGGCGGCACCGTACGACAGGGGGTTCGATGAGGAGATCACTCCGACGGGTCTGGGCCGTCCTGGCGGCACTCGGCGTACTGGCCGGCACGGGCGGAGCCGCCGCCGCGGCGACGCCGCCGTCCCGCGCGGCGGCCGTCCCGACCGGCGTCGTCTTCAGCACCCCGTCCGGGACCCGCGCCCAGCAGGACGCCATCGAGAACCGATTGATCCAACTGGTCAACGGGGCGGCCCGCGGCTCGACCATCCAACTCGCGATCTACTTCCTGCGCGACGGCGCCCTCGTCAACGCTCTCATCAACGCGCATCGCTCGCGGAACGTCGGCGTCAAGGTCGTCGTCGACGAACGCAACACCTGGGAGCCGCCCCGCGACACCCCGCTGCAGCCCGGCCAGGTCCGCGTCCGCAACGCCGGCGTCGTGAAGCTGGAGAAGGCGCTCGGCACGAAGATCACCGCACGGTCGTTCCTGCGCGTCTGCAGCCCCGACGGCGCCTGCATCGGCACCAAGGGCTCCCCGAAGAACCACAACAAGTTCTACCTGTTCTCCGACACCCTCGGCACGAAGAACGTCGTGGTGCAAGGCTCGGGCAACATCAGCCCGAACACCCGCCTCACCAACTTCAACGAGGCCGTCACCTTCCCCGGCAACACCGCGCTGTACGGCGCCTACCAGCGCTACTTCAACGACCTCGCGGCGATGCGCAAGAACGCGAACTACTACCGGACGTACAACGCCGGCGCCGTCAAGACCTTCTTCTATCCCCGCCGGGGAGCCACCCCGTGGGAGGCGGCCACCGATGACGTGTACCAGATCCTCAAGAACGTCAAGTGCACCGGCAACAAGAAGGTCGGCACCTCGGACCACCGGACGATCGTCCGGGTCAACATGTTCGAGCTGAACCGCGCGGACGTGGCGCACAAGCTCTTCGACCTGGACGCCAAGGGCTGTTACGTCGAGCTGATCTACTCGGCGATGAGCCGGACCGCCGAGAACATCCTCACCGCGAAGGCCGGGAAGTACCACGGCCCGGTGCTGCGCTGCTCCAAGTTCACCTACCCGGTCCGCGACGACCAGGGCCGGCCCGTCCTCGGCTCGAACGGCAAGCCGAAGACCCAGGGCGCCTTCACCCACGACAAGTACCTTCTGATCGAGGGCGTGTACTACGGGCAGAAGGACAAGAAGATCATCCTGGCCGGCAGCCACAACTTCAGCTACAGCGCGCTCCGCGAGAACGACGAGACGCTCCTGCGGATCGACAGCCCGGCGCTGTACAACGCCTACCGCGCCGGCTTCGACGGCGTCCGCGCCCAGATGACGAAGTACCACTCCGCGCCCATCGCCGGCTGCCACTCGCCGGGCGAGGACCTCCAGGCCCGTACGTACCTGCCCAAGCCCGCGGAACAGGAGCTCGAACGCGAGCTACAGGACGAGTACGAGAACTGACGCCGCGCACCGGCGTGGACGGCCGAGTACGAGAGCCGCCCGTGCGGATGGCCGAGTACGGGAGCCGCCGGCGCGCGCCGGCGCGGATGGTCGAGTACGAGAGCCGCCGTACCCGCCGCCGCGAGGGTCGGCCGCCGGCTGAATTCCGTCAGCGGTCCACTCCGTTCGGCGCGTACCCCGCGGGATCGAGCGACGGTGGCCTCCGGCGCGTACGCCCCGGCCAGGCCGCCGTCAACCCGGCTCCCGGGATTCGATTCGCGCGCCGAGGTCAAGTCCCGTACACTCTTGCAAGCCAGCAGCCGTAGCTCAACGGATAGAGCATCTGACTACGGATCAGAAGGTTGGGGGTTCGAATCCCTCCGGCTGCGCCCAGGTCAAAGGCCCCTTGCGATCACGCAAGGGGCCTTTTTGCTAACGGGTTTGCTAACAGCGACCGTCCTACGCCGCCGTGATCTGCTTGGCGAAGATGTCCGCCGCCTCTACGAGCTGTTCGTTGATCACGTGCGCGTAGACCCGGAGGGTGATCGATGGGTCGGCGTGGCCGAGGCGAGCCGCGACCACGTGAACGGGAACCCCGGCGAGCAGGAGCATGGTCGCGTGGATGTGCCGGAGATCGTGCAGCCGGGCCGGCGGGAGCGCGGTCGCGGGGGTTGCCTTGTTGTGCCGGGCGATCAGGGAGGCCATCAGCGACGACACCGTGTCAGGGTGGATCGGCTCACCCCATGCCGTGGTGAACAGGTAGTCGTCGTCCTTGCCGGCCGCACCCTTCCATTCCTCACCGGCCGCCAGGCGGTCGGCGTTCTGCCGCTGCCGGTGCGCCTTGAGGACCTGGACCGTCCCGGCGTCGATGCTGACGACACGGGACCGGCCGCTCTTGGTGGTCCCCTCGATGCGCTCCCCCGCGATGAACGCCGCCGAACCGGAGATGGTGATCTGCCTGCCGTCGAGGTCGACGTCACGCCACCGTAGGTTCAGCAGTTCACCCCGCCGGGCGCCGGTGTAGGCGGCCAGGTGGAAGAAGGCCGACAGCCGGTGTTCCTTGGCCACGTCGAGGAAGGTCCGGAGCTGCGCGGCATCCCAGACCTTGCCAGGCTCCCGGAGCTGCATCCGGGGACGCTTGGCCCGCTCGACCGGGTTCGAGGCGAGGAGCTGGTCAACGCGGACGGCATCGCCGAACGCCTTGCGAAGCACCGCATGGACGTAGGCGACGGTGCGAGGAGACAGGCCCTTACCGCCACGACCGCCGCTCGTCGCAAGGTCCCGATAGAGCTTGGTGATCCGGGCCGGGCGCACGGCCTGAAGTCGTAGGCCACCGATGTGCGGTTTGATGTGCCGTTCGATGAGATGCCGGTAGTCCGCCAGCGTCTTCGGCTTGATTTCGACCGCGTGCGCCTCAATCCATTCGTCGAGGTATTCAGCGACGGTTGCGCTATTCCGGTCGATGTACTCGCCCCGCCGAGCCTTGACCCGTGCCTCGTCGCGGGCGGCCTTGGCGTCTTCCTCGGTGGCGAAGCCGCCGACCCATCGGGGCTTGCTGACGCCGGTCTCAGGGTCCTTGACGCGGATCACGTACGACCAGGTCGCGCCCCGCTTCATGACGCCGTCACGCAGCTTGGGCTTGCTCTTCTTGGCCCGCTTGCGCGGTGTGGGCTCGTCGGGCGTCGCGGTCGCGGTCTTGGTCATCAGGCGGCGGCCTCTTCCATGAGCTGATCAACGTAGGCGGTCAGAGCGCGGTACGGGACACGGCGAGAGCCGTCGATGCGGAGCGATGCAATCGCGCCGGCCTTGATGAGTTCGTAGAGTTTGCTGCGGGAGATGCCGAGCGCGGTGGCGGCCTCGGGCACGGTGAGCAGGAGCTTGGTCATGCGGTGATCCCTTCGCCGAAGGCAGGGCTGAGCGGTGGCAGGGGCTTGCCGCTGAGCGCAGCGGATAGGAAGGCTTCGCCGGGGGTGTGGCCTTGGCCGACGTAGTCCCAGTGCGCGACGACGAGGACCTGGTCGTCGTCGAAGAGGGGCAGTCGGCCGGTGGTGATGTCGTGTTCGCGCTGGTTGAAGGCCATGCGCGCCTCACGCAGCGCGCCGAGGGTGGTGGAGTAGCGGCGGGACTTGGTCGAGAAGTGGCCTCGGAAGCCGAGCATGTGAGCCCAGTCCGCAAGCCGTAGATCGGCCATCTCCGCCAGTGCGCCCAGCCGCCGACACTCACTGATGAGCCGTCGGGCGTGCTCGCGGATGTTCAGCCGGTCGAGGTCGTCTGTCGGGCGGATGCGCCGGTCGAGGGTGCCGACGCACTCAGCGGCTTTGGTGGCGTATTTGGCGATGTAGCCGGCCACGGCTTGGTCGGTCAGTTCCCCGGTCGTGGTGATGGTCCGCAAATCAACTTGCGGACCCCACGCCAGCGAGCGCGCCGGTACGTCCTCCGCGTCGGGCGTGGTGACCGTGACCGCGCGGGCCGCGTGGCGTACGGCGTCGTCGAGGAGGTCATGCGTCGCCCAGGCCGGTGGGGCAGTGGTTGGCCCGTCGGGTCCGTCGAGGCGGATGACGGCGTGGAAGTGGACGACGCCCCGCCGCTGGTATTCGGCGACCTTGGCAAACGACACGGTGAGAGCGCCGCGAAGTTCGGCCACGGTCAGGCCCGCCGCTTTGGCCAGCCGCCGGCGCAGAGCGAGCGTGAAGCGCCGCCACAGTTCGGGGGCGAGGGCGTTGAACAGGACTGAGCCGGTGTAGTCGTAGCAGTCTGGGCACAGCGGTTCGCCCAGCCGCGGATCGTCGACCCCGTGCCGGTCGGTGCAGGACTGCGGACGCCCGTGCGGGCATTCGGGAAGGTCGCGGCGAGGGTGGCAGGGCTGGACGGCGCCGGCCTTTTCGCGTCGGGCGTGGACCGGCCCGAACGAGGGAGCGGTCAAGGTGACGAACACGGCCGGGTGAGCGGTGACGGTGTCGGGGACGCCCTTGCCGCCGACCAGGCCAGCCCGCACCAGTTGGTAAGTGTCGGCCCGGTAGACCTCCGCACACGCGGGACACCGCGAGGCACGACGGGTCTTGCACGCCACCCGCAAAACCCCGTCCGGCTCATGCGCGGTCGAGTAGCGGTGGAGCAGGGCACCGGTCAGCGGGTCCCGGTAATCGACACACCCGCGCAGGTGGATCGGTTGGGCGCAGCCGCCGGTCCGGCGGACCTGGGCGGCCCAACGCTGGTAGTCGGGGGAGCCAGCGCGGCGGGCGATGTCGCGGAGGGTGAGCGGGGAGGGGACGGCAGCAGGCAAGATGAAGAGGTCTCCCATCGTGTGAGCGGTTGGGGATGGCCCCCGACGTGGCGCGGAACTTGGCGGTTGTGTGGCCACGCCGGGGGCGCAGGGCGTCAGGAGAACCCGAGGCCCTGGCAGTGCTGGCAGGTCTGGCCCTCGGAGGTCAGGCCGCCGGTGCAGTGGCAGCACGCCCAGCGCTCCACATGCGGCACCAGCGCCGCACGCTCCTCGTCGAGCCCCATCACGCGGCGTCCTGGGCGGCCGTGGCCTCGAAGACGTCGGCGTAGCTCATCAGCGCTTCGTGGGCGGCCATGCGGCGGGCGGGGACGTGGACGACCTTGTACGTGATCCGGCCGAAGGTCTTGGAGGCGGTGTAGTGGCCGCCGGCGCCCCGCTCGTCGACCGGGACGGCGTCGAGCAGGGCGGCGATCCTCTCAACTTCGGCCGCCTCGTGCTCGTCGGTGTCGTGGGGGTGGTAGCTGAGCTCCCACCCGAAGGGGTTGACCGGAACGCCAGGGTTGGCCTCCAGGAAGTCAGCCAGCGCCCGGAGGCCGGCGATGGTCTGGTGGCGGGCGAACAGGTCACCGGGAACGATCGGCTGTGCGGTCATGACGTGATCTCCCTTGTCAGGCGGTGCGGATCTGGCGGAGCAGGTCAGAGGCGAGCTGGTTGGAGACCCCGAGCCGTGCGCGGAGCGCATCGCGGGTGATCGGGCGTCCGTGGCGTTGTTCGTGTTCGGTGGCGACGCGGCGGGCGAAGGTGAGCAGTTCGGCCGCCGGACCACCCGCCGGGCCGCCCGTCGAGGCAGGCTCGTCCCGACGCTCGTCCTGCTTCGGCGCGTCGTCCCGGACGAGGACGAGGTCCGAGGACGGCCGTCCGAACGACGGCGGCACCGGGGACGACTCGACAGCGCCCGTCGCGGACGAGGACGACGAGGAGGCCTCCGCCGGGTGTCGACCGGCGGAGCGTCGTTCGAGCATCGAGACAGCGACCAGGAACGCGCCCGCCGGGGTTGCTGCGGTGAGCCAGCCCCAGGGGGTGGGTTCGGCTTGGGCGAGGTTGGCGGCCAGGGACAGCACGACCCCGCCGGCCAGGACGAGCGAGGGCCAGGAGATCGGTCCGGTGCGGCGGCCGGTGCGGCGGTCGCGTTGGCGTTCGCGGGCGGCCATGACGCAGGTGAGGTCGATGCAGATGGCGATGGCCCAGGCCATCCAGCCGTGTTGTCCGTGCTGGCGGGCGGTGTCGCGGATGTGGGTGAACGAGCCCGCCGCAGCGATCCCGGCCAGCACGACGACCGGCCCGGAGTCGGCGAGCAGGCCGCCGAGGCGGGGGATCATGCCGCCTCCTGGTCGCACGCGGTGAGCAGGGCGGCCAACTCCGGATCGCAGCGGTGGGTCTCGGCCCAGTCGAGCAGCCAGCCCAACCCGCCGGAGTAGGCCGATTCCGTCTCGGCGCAGCGAGCGCAGGCCGCGACGTGGACACCGCGGGTGTCGTCGAAGGTGACCCGGACGGCGTCAAGGACGAGGCGGCGGGACGAGGACGGGCGGCCGTCCCGGAGGCGAGGACGAGCGGACGGGATGCGGACGGCGGGACGGCGCAGGGCGATGACGTTGGACACGGAAGTCTCCGGAAGGTCGAGGAGAAGTTCAGGCGGCTTGGTCGTCCGGGATGGCGCGCGGGCCGGTGCGGACGAGGTCACGCCAGGGGGTGGCGAGGTGGCGGTGTGCGTGGGCGGCGTCTTCCGCGTCGGTCTCGGTGGTGAGTGCGGAGCGGGCGCGGTGCCAGGACCCGTCGCTGCCGGCCACGATCGCCACGCCGGGGGTTTCGGCGGGGATGGCGCGGGCTGCTTCGAGTGCGGCGGGGTCCATGTCGCCGAGCGTCATCGTGGCCGTCTCCGGATCGTTGACGCGGTGACAGACCCGCCCGGACAGTTGGGAGCGCAGCGCGGTGACGCCGGGTCCGAGGTCGGAGCCGATGCGCTGGCCACAGACGATCAGGTAGACCCCGAACGCCCGCCCCAACTGAGCGATGCGCAACAGCGCCACCGACGTTTTCGCGACGGTGTCCTTTTCCGTCTTGTCGGCGACGAGGAAGAGTTCGGCGACCTCGTCGACCACCACCACGATCGGCATCGGGCGTAGCTCGTCGGGGAGTCGCCACACGTTGCGCACGCCGTGTTCGCGGCAGTCGGCCATCCGGTGCGTCAACTCCGACACCAGCCCATCGAGGAGCCGCACACACCCCGCCCGCGTGGTCGCGAGCGCGGACATACGGGCCGCGTAGGGGGTGAGTTCCACGCCGCCTTTGAGGTCGAAGCCGACCAGGGCGACCGGTTGCGGGGCAAGGCCGCGGATGATGGCGTTGAGCAGCGTGGACTTGCCGGATTGGGTGGCGCCGGCGAACAGCCAGTGCGGGACGGTCTTGAAGTCGATCACCCACGGCCGCCCGTTCTCCAGCACCCCAGGCCGCACCCTTAGCAAGTCATCCGGCTCAGGCGGCACCGGCGGTACCGAGGTCAGCGGGTCTTTGCGGGTGGCGATCAGCACGACCTTGCCCGGCCGGGACTCCAGCACCCGCACCGCATGAGCCCGCCACGCGTGCGCCAGCCGTTCGGCCACCTTGGCGAAGTCGTCCGGGATCTGACCGTCGTTCAGCGTGATCGGCAACCGCCAACCCAGCCGAGACGGCCGGATCAACCCGAGCCGGGGAGCCTTCTCGATCTCGACCCGCCGCACGTGCCGGCGCTCCACGATCGCCGTGGCCTCACGCGAGGCGGCACCCAGGACCGGGATCGAGTCGAGGGTGACGCGCCAGCGCCGCCGCTTGTGGGTGAGCTTGCAGGCCGAGGCGACGTGTTGCCAGGTCGCGTAGAGCCAGACCGCGCGGGCCGGGAACCCGACGCACAGCCAGAACGACAGCGGATGCACCCGCCGCCACGCCAGGCCCCCGGCAACCACGGCGACAAGACCCGCACCCGCTACCCACAGCGTTGCCTTGTCGAACATGACGAGCCCCGCTCAGGCGGCCCGGACGGTGGCCGACGCCGGAACCACAGCCGAGGCCCCGAACGAGATCCCGTGGCGCTCCTGCCCGCCGATCACCTGCTTCCACGGCCGCGCGATCAGATCCGAGACCGTCACGATCTGGCCCACCTGGACCTGCGGGTCACCGGGGACGTTCACCGTCACCAGGTCGATCCGGCCGGCCTCGGTCGCCACCGACAGACCCACCTGGAAGACCGTGCGGCCCCCGGCGTCGACCTTGACCTCACCGGTCTCGCGGTTGACCAGCTTGGGCGCAGGCGGCGCCACGCACACGAAGGTCAGAGCGCGGGTGTCGACCGGGATACCGATGTTCTGCATGACACTCCCTCAGGAACGGCCTCCCTAGCTTCTCTAGGAAGGTCAGTTTCATAGGTTAGTCAGGAAGGAAGGAGAGTCAAGCGATCTTGGGCAACTTTCTTGGGGAACCTAGAAACCTGGGCTGGATCGTCTACCCTTGACCTATGCCAAGTGCGCACCCGGACCGCCGGAAGCTGTACGTCCGCATCGCGGATGAGCTGCGAGAAGACCTCGCCGCCGGGCGGTTTCCGATCGGGGAGCCGTTCCCGCCGATCGGGGAACTGGCCGAGCGGTTCGGGTCGGCCAAGGCGACCATCGAACGCGCCGTGGATGTCCTGCGCAGCGAAGGGCTGCTAGAGAGCAGGCAGGGAAGCCGTACCGTCGTCATCGCATTGCCGGACTCATCAGCCGCCACCGAGAACGACTCGGCAGAACGCAGCGAAGAGTTCCAGATGATCTTCGGTCAGCTGCAAGAGATGCGCAGTGCCATCGGGCACCTACGCGCGAGGATCGAACAACTCGACGAGCGCACCAAGAACCTCTGAACGGGCGCCCGGTCCTTCTGCCCGTCGACTGCGCGCAGGGTACGGACGTACGGCGCGGTTGCGGGAGCGTTAGCGGTACCGACCGACGCCCAGCGTCCAGCGTGCGCCTTGACGCGGCGAGGGCCAGGGCCACGACTGGGACTTGATGACCGCTTGGGTCAACTGATCAGGATCGGCGGCCTCGATCAGCCGCCATCCGGCCGGGGGCGGGACGATCGCCCACCACGCTCCCGTGCGCGCACCGAACCAGAACACCAGCCCCGGGAACCGCCGATGCAGCACGGCGGCCGGATCGGCCGTCATGACTGTTCGCCTGGCCCCGCGTCGCGCCGCTTCAGGTACTCGGCGAGGCGTGCCGCCGCGCCGGCCGGGTCGTCGAGGGGGTGGCGCTCGTGGTCGTCGCGGCGCCACACGAACGCCCCACGCGAGGCGTCGACCTCCACCCAGATCTTCCGGTGGCTCAACTCGGTTCGTATCGACAGGGCCGGGCGAGCGTCGCTGAGTCCCGGCTTGACGCCGAGCCGGGCTAGTTCGCGGCACAACTCGACCAGCGTCTCCAGCTCCTGTTTTCGGTTGATCCCGTCCATGCTGTGCTCCCTCGGTCGGAAGCGAGGCCGGCGACAGGGGCCCAGGTCATCCCTCAACTCCACCCGCGCGGAGAGAGGCAGGCCACAAATGACCCGATCTCGCGCCACCGGCCCCGCAGCTCATCACAGCGCCACGGCCAGCGCGTTAGCTGATTCAGGCCGTCCGCTGCGCCCGTGAACTCGACAAACTCGCAACGCGACGCGCGACCTCAGCAGCCTTGACCTGCAAGTCGCCCAACTCCGCAGAAATCCGCGCGATCTCTTCGAGCAGTAGCCGACGCTCGACCTCCGTCAAGCCCGCAGCCCTCCTGTTCGCAGCCTGCCGACGCGCTCGATCAATCGACGCGACCCGCCCCACGCCCTCCAGACGGGTCGGCGTACCAAGCTCGGTGTTCCGTTCAACGTTCACGATCCCGAGCCTCGCCCGGCAGGGTGTTTCGCTGCGAGACCGCGCCTATCGCATCTCGGCCGTCTCGTTCTCTCTTCGTCTCATCTATTGCTCACCTCGTGTTACGTTCGCCCTAATGGACGAGCAAGCGAAGACGAATCCCCCCGTGCGGTTGAAAGCGCTACTCCGCGAACGCCATTGGCAGACCTACCGGACGTTCAGCGCCGAATACGACAAAGCCGCGCGCAAGGTCGACCCGTCCCTTGTCGGCAGAGGACCCAGCCGCGCGCAGCTCCACCGCTGGATCTCCGGAGATGTCAAAAAGCTCCCGTATCCCGACCACTGCCGCGTTCTTGAAAAGATGTTCCCCGGATGGACTGCGGAACAGCTATTCGAACGCGTCAATGACGAGCAAGACGCACATCAAGGCGTGGCAGTCCCCGCCGGCCCGACCGCAACAACCGCCACGCTCCCCATCGACGCAGCGGTGGCCCCCTCACCGATCAGCATCCGGCCCTACGTCGAAGCGGCCTTCGACCGCGAACACGTCGCGATCGACTTCTTCGGCTTCTCCGGCGAGACGCTGCACGGCGTCATCCAAGAACCACTCGACAAGATCCGCGCCGGCCAGCTCAAACCGCAGAGTCTCACCCTGCGTATCCTCGTGCCCGATGTCTCCAAGCCGATGGCCGTACCGTGCCGCAGTGACGACCTGGGCGATGACCCGGAGTTCCGCGAACGCGCGACCCGGATCATGCTGCGCCACGGGCAAGCCATCCTGGACTCGGTCGAGGAACTGGCCGACCTGGGCATCCTCGACAGCGCCAAGGCCGAAGTCCGCGTTCACGACTGCCCGCCGCTGTTCAAGCTCTACATCGTGAACAACGAAGAGGTCTTCTTCGGCTTCTACCCGATCAGGCAACATGTCGTGCAGATCAAGGGCACACCGCATCCCATGTTCGACCTGATGGGGAAGGAAGCAAGCTTGTTCCGACACACCGTCCATGACGGCTCAGCCGTCGGGGCACAGTACGTCACCCAGGCCCGCCAGTGGTTCAACACCGTCTGGGAGACGATCAGCCGCGAGTTCACCGGATGACCCCGCCCCCTACTGCCCTGGCCGACGTCCTGTCCCACAGCCGGTATCTGCTGTTCGACTTCGACGGCCCCATCTGCGGCATCTTCTCCGGACTACCCGCCCCCACCATCGCCGTTCATCTCCGCGGCCTGGTTACGGGAGAAGGCGTCGAGATCACGGGTGGCGCCGCATCCTCTGGTGATCCGTTCGACGTGTTGCGCTTCGCCGCGACCATCAGCCCCGACCTCACCCAGACCGTCGCAGACGAGCTGCGCAAGATGGAGCTCCGCGCCGTCGAGGTAGCCGACGCCACCTCACACACCCGACAGGTCATCGAAACGGCCTACAACGACGGCCGCGCCCTCGCCGCCGTGAGCAACAACTCCCGCGAAGCAGTCGCGCGATACCTCACGGCCGCCGGCCTCGCACCGATGTTCACCGCCATCATCGGCCGCACCGACCCAGACCCCCGGCTGCTCAAACCCGACCCCCACCTGATCGGCCAGGCCGTCAAGGAGCTCAGCGCGGCGCCCGCCGACTGTGTCCTGATCGGCGACTCCCTCAGCGATATCGAGGGAGCACACAACGCCGGAACGCTCAGCATCGGCTACGCCAACAAGCCCGGCAAGCTAGAACGCTTCACCGCAGCCGGAGCCGACGCCGTCATCACGGACATGGCCGAACTCATCCCGCACCTCACCAGGCGGCAGCCCGCTACCGACTGACCAGGAGACAGCCAGGCACCGCCGCGAGCACCAGACAAGACACCAGCGTTCTAGGGGCTGAACGGGCAGACCTGCCGAATGAGGACTTTCTCTACGTCTTCAAGGGCGCCCCGCTACGCGGGCCGCCGGCGGCCGACCGGCCCTCGGGCCGGGCGTGCGGCCGCTGCGGGCCGATCCCGGCCCGAGCCGGCCGACCGCCACGTCGTTGCGGGAGCAGACGACGGAGACAAAGGCAGCCGCTGGCGGAGCGTCGAGCGCTTGAACTAGCCAAAATGCGCGACTTCTCGGCATCGTTCCCTCATACTGTTGACTATGGGGTGGCTCCAATTCATAGACAAAACAATCGGTCACATCCTGTCCTGGCCAGTCTTGGCCCTTGTAGCTCTTATGTTTTTTCGTAAACAGATTGGGTCTTTGATCGAGCATGTGAGGAGCTATGAGGGTCTGGGTCAGAAATTCACCTTTGGCGATGAGCTAGCCGAGGTCGAGCAAGCGGCGGACGAACTTACCGGAACAGGTAGTGATGAACTAGCGGATACGGAGGTGCACTCAGAGCTCTGGCGGACTTACTCGGAAATGGCTGAGACCGCACCATCCGCGGCGATCATGGGTGTTTGGTCAGAGATTGAGAAATCCGCGCGGCGCCTGGCTATGCTCTATGGCATCGACAAAAAAGCGCCAGGCAATCTGTTCAGGCACTTGATTGAAGTTCGAATCATCCCAGGGAGTATGCTCAAAATCATCGACCGTCTTCGTATTCTGCGCAACCGTGTTGCCCATGGAGACCATGAGCCGACGGCAGGGGAAGCACTGACTTACGTGTCCACTGCAAATGAGGTTTCTACGATACTTCGAAAACTCGAAGCTCTCGTAAAAGAGGAACCGCGTAAGGATAGTGAAGAGCCTCGCCCGCAAGATCTGGACGAGCTGTTTAATCGCCTGTTTGATGCGCGCAATAGCGAAAAACGAGAACCTGATAGCGGGGCACCATAACGGTTGGTATTGAGGACGGCTAGTCGGCTTTAGTCGCTCGCTTCTGGGTGATCTTCAAAAAGCGGACGCTGCAAGGCCTTACCGGACAAGCGGTAACGAGTGTTCTTGCTGGAGCGGCTACCCTCGGTCGCTTCGATTTCGCCTTCTCTCTTAAGAACCCTTAGCCAGTGCTCGACGGTCTTGGGGCTCACGTCAAGCATGTCGGCGATTTCACTCTTCGAGAGGGTTCCACGAAGATGAATAGCTTCAGTGATCTGCGCGCGACGGTTAGGCCGGGGTATGCGCCGAGACCCTCCGCTCCCAGCATTCCTGGCGAAGTCCGAAAGAGTATAACGCGCGCTCCCGCGCGTGCCGGTTTGATCTACAAGCTCCCGCGCGACGAGATCTTGAAGTTCGAAGGTGGCAGTCCTGCTATCAGTAATTCCCGTAGCGGCCCTGTACTTCGTATTGTCGAGAATCTCACCTCTTCGCATCATCGCCAATGCGATGCACTGCCCGTTTCGCAGCCCTTCTCGGCCAATTGAGTTGAGCCAAAGTATGGTCTCTTCATCAAGCAGCGCGTGATTCGGCATAGTTACTTCAAAGGAAGTAACTTTATCCCGGAATCTTGGCGGGCTCATGCCTGCTCGGCGCAGGGAGGCGATCATGTCTCTAATTCCCGACCCACGATTCTCGCACACAGGGCGATCGTCGCCCGGAATAACCACATCTTCGAGCATTTTCATCAGTACGGCATTTCGAGCAGAGGAACGCCCCTCTTCGCCAAGATGGTTGATATCAAGAGACCCGAAAAGTCCACCTGGGTTGTGGATTCGTAGCCGATCGGGATACATCTCTATTTGCACCTGAGTGCCCCGAGATCCAGGGGATAGGTCGCGGTGTACGAGCGCGTTGACAATCGCTTCCCGGAGGGCGACAGGCGGATACTCCCATACGTCCATTCTCCCTTCTGCGGCGATCAGTGATCGACGGCTCATGTTGCGTTGCACAATGGCCAACGCATCTCGCACCATGTATGGAATCGAGCCGTCGATGGATACGTTATCTAGGAATCTCACGCCTGAAACAGTTGTCTCACCTGAAACGGTTGGGTAGTGAACGAAAGTGACATTGAGCTGCGGGAAATACTGTTGCGGATAGCGACCTAGAGCTAGCAGGCCGGCCATGGTCGGCCTAAGGACACCTTGGGAATCAACAATAACCACGCGTGTCATTCGAAGAACGGTTTCTTCGGCTTCGTTCGACCATAGTCGACTGTTTTGGTGCCGCAATCGCTCGACGTAAGCGCTGATTGCGCCAGCATCTAGGTCTTCTATACTGGAGCCTGCCACCGGCTCAAAATCGAAGGCCGGTTGCCCCCGCTCGGCTATAAGTTGTTGGACTTCCTCAGACGTTAGAAGTCTGTCGGTATCGGCGACTCTTATGTAACTGCCCTTATTTATACCCTGCGTCTTGATATAGCAGGGTTTCTGCTCTCTAGGCAGTTCTGGGATGCGAGCTGCGACTACGGGGGAACCGTCGATCTCCGCGATAGCAATCTCTGGATGCAACGGCGGAGAGAATGCCTCTCTGCATAGATCGGCAAGGTCGGATTGCAATTTTCCCGGATTGGTCAGTCCCGATACAGGGAATCCCTCGCCATCTTCTAGGCCAAGAATCAGAGTGCCGCCGCCGGGTGTATTAGCGAACGCGGATAGGCTTTCGCGTGCGGACCGGGGTAGACCACCTGCTGCTGATTTCGCCTCGATCCGTGCGGCTTCAGCGCCGAACTTCCGGAGCGCCTGCACTTGGTTCTCGACCCAGTCGCCGGTCATCGTCTTCCTCCTCGGTTCAGCGAGCGTCCTCCTAAGTTAGGAGGCGACACCTCCCCGCATAGGAGGTTGTCCGTCTAGCATAGGAGGAGGTAGAGACACTTTCAGCGCTACCGTTCGTTTGGGGCCTGCCTTTGCTGCATCAGAGGCTGCCGGGGCTAGCCGCTGCCGCTGCGGTGGGCTGTGGCCGGCCTGTGCTCGGACTACACGCCGTGGCAGTAGGACAGGCTTCTGGCTGGATACCGTCGCTACGCTCCGCCGCTAGGCTAACTGCAAGCAGTTGCGGAGCGTAGCGACGGTATCCCACTCCAGGGGCGTCTGTCGCTAGATCGTTACCATCCTGTAATGTTGATCACTGGATGGAGCGCAGGCTTGGACCATGCTCTAGCCGTGGCAGGGAGTGCTTAGAGAAGGCTGCGCATGCAGAGGCGAGCGTCATAGGCGTTCAAGTCGATCGCCGTGCTTATACCGTTGAAGAGGGCGGGGGGCGATCGCTGCCGCGCGGCTTCCGGTGCTCGGGCCGTAGCCGGCCCTGCGCTCCGGGTCCGCTTGCCACCGAATGCCGAAGCTTTGCATGCCCACGGCGGATGCTAACGCCTCTGCTAACAACGACCCCGGACCATCGTGGACACATCCGGACACTCCAACAGCCGAGCAGCAGGTCAGTGGACGCTTGTGGACGCTCTTGGACACTTTCGATCTTGCTACGGATCAGAAGGTTGGGGGTTCGAATCCCTCCGGCTGCGCACCAGGTCGAAGGCCCGTTCCGAGCAAGGAACGGGCCTTTGCCTTTGGCCATGGGAGCCACCGGGTCAGGACCCGAACAGAGCCCGGCTCATGGACGTCGCGGCAGCCCGCTTGTCCCCCTCCATCAGGTGTAACACAGTCATCCCGCAGCAGGCCGGCGGAAGCCTGTGACAGGTCCTCATGGGTGAGTACAGCTGCGGCCTGCCCTACGATCTGATGACCTTCGAGAAGCGTGACCAGGTCGACGCCGAACGCACCGATGCGATCCGAGAGACCGCGTCCAGCCTGCCCGCGCGGCCCGGTACCCGACGCTAAGGAGCCCCCCGACCGTGAAGATCATCGAACGCGTCAAGGCGTACATCCGAGAGAAAAAGGGACGCGACCCCCGCTCGACCGACCACCCCCTCGGTGAAGCGGCTGACCCCGCCCCGGCACAGCGCGACCGCGCAAGGCACAAGCAGGACCCCGATGACAAGAGGCTCGCAGTGTCCACGGCCCACGAGGCGCCGGAGCCCGAGCCGGCGACCGAGCCGGTCACGGAGCCGGTCACCGAGTCGGCTACGGAGCCGGCCGCGGAGCCGGTCACGGAGCCTGTCACGGAGTCGGCCGCGGAGCCGGTCACGGAGTCGGTCACGGAGTCGGCTACGGAGCCGGCCGCGGAGCCGGTCACCGAGTCGGCCGCGGAGCCGGTCACGGAGTCGGCTACGGAGCCGGCCGCGGAGCCGGTCACCGAGTCGGCTACGGAGCCGGTCACCGAGTCGGTCACGGAGCCGGTCACCGAGTCGGTCACGGAGCCGGTCACGGCGCCCGCTGCGTGCCCGCGCTGCGGCGCGACCGGTGAGGCGCCCTGCACGACCCCGTCCGGCAAAGCCACGAAGACCCACAAGGGGCGCGTGCAATGAGCAGCGGTGCTGCGGACTCCCGGACGTGTCCGCGGGCCGACGCTGTGCGTGTGCCGCACTCGGCGCACACGCAGGTCGCCCTCTTGCTCTGGTGGCGCAGGGGTTGAGTAACAGCCAGGCGTGTCGTGTGGTGGGTGTGAACCCGCGGACCGGGGCGTGAGTGGCGGAACGGGCGACCGGAAGGTCGCGCGAAGAGGTCTCGGCCTCCGGCGCGGAAGGTGCTGGTGGCCGGGGCCTCGTCGCGGTTCTTGACCGAGGACGAGCGGATCGTGATCGCTGACCGGCGGCGGGCGAAGGCCTCGGTCCGGGAGGGCGTCGCGCCAACCGATCCGCGCGCAAGGCACTCAGCCACTTCGCCGACAACAGCCGACACGACGACCCCTGGGCCGCCGACCTCTACGAACGCGCCCGTGACCGCGGCGAACGCCACCCGCGCACCGTCCGCATTCTTTGGCCGGGCCTGGCTTCGCGTCATGCACGCCTGCTGGCGCGACGGCACGCCCTACGACCCCGCCAT
Source organism: Actinoallomurus sp. NPDC052274 (assembly GCF_040679475.1). Taxonomy (NCBI): domain Bacteria; kingdom Bacillati; phylum Actinomycetota; class Actinomycetes; order Streptosporangiales; family Thermomonosporaceae; genus Actinoallomurus; species Actinoallomurus sp. NPDC052274. The sequence continues at coordinate 19,866 of NZ_JBFAUT010000010.1, read as the reverse complement.
GCACGTCCCGCCATCACGATGACGTGCTGCCGCGGCGTTTCCAGTCCTTGCTTCGCTGCGGTCCGGATCACCTTGGCCTCGGATCGCCCTGGCCGGCCAGGCCGCCACGGAACGCACAGCTCAGCCGGCGGTATCGCAGGAAACGGCGAGAAAATCAGGTGTGAGGACAACAACGGGTGGCGGTGGAAACCCGTCTAAGTGTGATCTTTCGATACTCATAAATCCACGCGGGATGCGCGGAAGCCGAGTACCACGTCGCCGTCGCGGCCCTGAGATCGGCGGCTCTGTCTTTGGCCATGGGAGCCATGCTGGGTGCCACCGAGGGGTACGACCCGAGCGGGGCCCGGCTCATGGACGTCGCCGCCGCACGCCTGCCGCCTTCCAGCAGGTGCCCGTACACGTCCTGGTGATCGTGATGCTGGCATCGCCCAGAACCTTCGACACCGCGTGCAGAGATGTTCCGCGCGATCATGGCGGCCGGCGCCCATAGGAATTCCCTATGGCCCCTGCTGACATTTCGTCTTTGCTTCCTGTTATTTCCCGGCCGTACCGTGAAACGGCTCGACGAGCTGCCCGCCGCGATTCCTCGAAAAATTGGCGCGCTGCACGCCGTCGACTTGTTTTCGACAACGGTTCAGAAGCACAGGAGGACAAAATGTCGCTCACCCTCGACACCTACCGGTTGCTGGGCCGCTCCGGGCTGCGGGTCTCGCCGCTCGCGCTGGGCGCGGCGACCTTCGGCACCGAGTGGGGCTGGGGCGCCGAGCAGGAGCAGGCGCGCAAGCTGTTCGACCTCTACGTCGAGCGCGGCGGCAACTTCATCGACACCGCCAACACCTACACGAATGGCAGCTCCGAGCGCCTGCTGGGCGAATTCACCCGCGACAACCGCGAAAGCCTGGTGCTGGCAACGAAATACTCGACGCTGCGCCGTCCTGGTGATCCGAACTCTGGCGGCAGCCACCGCAAGAGCCTGTTCGCGTCGGTGGAAGCCAGTCTGCGACAGCTGAGGACGGACTACATCGATCTGCTCTACCTGCACGTGTGGGATTTCACGACGCCGGTTGAGGAGATCCTGCGCGGCATGGACGATCTGGTCCGGCAGGGCAAGGTCTTGTACGTGGCGATCTCCAACGCCCCGGCCTGGCAGGTGTCGCGCATGCAGGCGATCGCCGACCTGCGCGGCTGGTCGCCGCTGGTCGCGCTGCAGATCGAATACAACCTGATCGACCGTGCCGGGGAACGCGATCTGATCCCCATGGCACGCGAGATGGGGCTGGGCGTGATCCCGTATTCACCGCTGGCCGGCGGGGTGCTCACCGGCAAGTACAGCCGTGACGACCTGGTCGCGACGAACATCGCATCCGACGACGGTACCCGCAAGAACTTCAACTTCGCCCTGGGTGCGGTCACCGAACGAAACCTCGGCATCGCCGAGGTGGTGAAGGAGATCGCCACGGAGTTGGGCCGCACACCCGCCCAGGTCGGGCTGGCCTGGGTCCTGCAGAACCCCGGCGTGACGGCGCCGATCATCGGCGCACGTACCCCCGCGCAGTTGGAGGAGAACCTGGGCGCCCTTGAGGTCGACTTCACCGCCTCCCAACTGGCCCGCCTCGACGAGGCCGGCGCGATCGAACTCGGTGCTCCGCACGACATGCTCGCCAGTGACCACATCCGTACGGTGACCAAGGGCGACCTGAAGATCGAAACCCGCCGCCGGTAGCCGATCGAGCCTCGGGGGGGCGGCACTACCGCCGCCCTCGGGGCGATCATCGGCGTTCCCCGTCCGATCACTCGACTCCCTCTCGGCCCTCAGGGCACCGGTGAGGAGGCGAAGCTGTACCAGGTCTCTTGACGCAAGAGTTCGAGCAGGGCCGTTTCCGCAGGGCCCGCGCCGGGCCGGACCGCGGCGACGACGGGCTGGGACACGACCGGGAATACCGGGCGCGCGAGGTGCTCGTGACCGTGGGGCACCGCGGAGGCCGGGACGAGCGTGACACCCAGTCCGTGGGCGGCCCAGTGCACGGCCGTCGCCGTCTGGGATACGCGGGCGGCCGTGGTGGGGGCGAGCCCGTTGCCCCGCAGAACGTCCCGCAGCACGCCGTCGAGCGCGCTGTTGTGGTCGAACCTCACCCACGGCTCTCCCTCCAGGTCACGCAGCTCGACCCGGTCCGCGGCGAGCTGCCGGTGCCCGGCGCCCAGCACCACGACGAACTCCTCGTCGCCGAGGCGGTGGCCTTCGTACAGCTCTTCCCCGCATGGCCCGGCCACCAGGGCGAGGTCCAGTACGCCCCGGCGCGCCAGCCGCTCCAACTCGGCGAGGTTCGGCTCCTCGAAGACGGTGACCTCCAGCCGCGGGAAGCGGTGGCGCAGCGCGCCCAGCGCGCCCGGCAGTTGCCGCGTGCCCAGGCCCATCTGTGCCGCGACCACCAGCTCGCCCACCAGCTCATCGGCGCCGGCCCGTGCCGTCGCTCTCGCCCGCCGCGCCGCGCTCACCGCGGCCTCCGCCTCCCGCAGGAACGCGCGGCCGACCACGGTGGGCACCAGTCCGGTCGGGGTGCGGGCGAACAGCTGCACGCCGAGTTCCCGCTCCAGGTTGCGGATCTGCTGGGACATCGACGGTTGGGCGACGTGCAGCAGCTCGGCCGCCGCCGTCACCGACCCCTCCTGGGCAACGGCCAGGGCGTACTCGAACTGACGAAGGCTCATCGGCTCCCGCCCCCTCCCCGCGGTGGACCGCCGTCCACCCCGCTTGTATCACTGTAATCACAGTAATCGCTGTAACAACAGGTGAGGTTCCAGCCTCGGTAGACGGGGTTCTCCCCGCCGCTTCCGGTCCTCGGGCCGTGACCGGCCCCGCGGTCCGGGTCGGCTCGTCCTCGAATCACCTGGCCTGCGTCTGTGAGCAGGAGCGACGCCGGACGACGGCCGGCCACGGGTGAGTGATCCATCCGAGGGCCGGAGATGTAGCGTGCGCTCCGTGAACGAGCTGAGCTTCCGAGGGAAAGATCGGTATCACCCATCCTGGCCGCATTTCACGGCGCTGGGCCTCGGGCTGGTCGTCGAAGGAGGCTTTGCCTTCTATCGACTCGGCGTCGTGGCCTGCTGCTGGTTGCTGCTCGGGACGGTCGCGCTCGTCGGTCTTGGCATCTCCATGGCGCTCCGGAGCTGGACCACGGTCGGGGCGGCCGGAATAACCATCTGCTGGGGTATCGGGCGTGGTCGTACCTACTCCTGGCAGGAGATCCGGTGGATCGACGTACGCGAGACCAAGAGCCAATATGGGACGGCGCTCGCGGCTCGTATCACCCTCGCGGACGGGCGGCGTCGCTCACTGCCTGCGCTCCAGCACAGCACCCGGTACCCCGACCCCGACTTCCAGGTTGATTTCCAGCGGGTAGTCAACTGGTGGGAGTTGAACACGGAGTCGGCCGCGCGGTTCCAGCCGCCGAAGCGGTTGCGGAACCGGCTGACGCCCCAGGCGATCGGACTCATCCTGGGTCTGCTCATAACGATCGTCATCGTGCTCGGCGTCGCCATGGAGGGCTAGGCGAGCGTACGGTCACGAGCTGCGAGAATGCCGACTTCTCGCCGAGGGGCGCTGCTAACGCTCTTGTTGACAACTGCTCCGGAGGATCCCGGATGAGCATCGGGACCGGATGCTCGGCGAAGGCCCGCGTGTGCTGCTGACATGCGGGCCTTGTCCTCGTGCTGAACCGCGGTTGCCGAGCATTCGGTACGCCGGGGGTGGCGGACCGGAGCCGTCCCGGCTGCCGGCTCGGCCGACCAGGGTGACGAACCCTCCACTGTCGGGCAGTGATCACCCTGGTCTCCGTACTGCCGTGGAGCACCACAAGATCCGTCGGACGGGTCCTGGCCGCGTCTCACGGCACGGCGGACCGATACTGCGTGTACGGGTGGTCGTGCCGCTGAGAAGCGACGGGGTGTCACGTAGCCGGCCCCGTTCCGGTCGAGGAGCGGGCCTTCAGTGTTCGGCGCCGCGGATGCCCTCGAGCAACAGCGTGACGTGTCTACGCCAGCCACCGGCGCCGGTCATGTTCGCCATGGCGCCGCGGGTGATGAGGACGAAGTCATCGGCGCGAAAGTCTTCACGGAGGCGGCCGGCGTCGACGGCGCGCCGCACGATGCGTTCGGTGATCGCCGAGAAGTCTGTCTTCTCGGCGGCGATGTCGTTCCAGCTCGGCTCTTCCGGGCCGAGGAGCGCGAAGCGGAACGCGGCGTCGGCCTGTGCGGATTCCAGATAGCCGTAGAGCAGCGTCTCGAACGCCGCCCAGGGGTCCTCGGCCTCGTCGGCGGCGCGGGCGAGGGTGGTCATCGCCTCGAATCGGCGGCCGATGATCGCTGCGAGTAGCGCTTGCTTGTCGGCGAAGTGCCGGTAGAGGGTGCCGACGCCCAAGCCGGCGCGCTCGGCGATCTCGTCCATCTGCACGGCGTCGCCTCGCTGGGCGAACAGCTCGCCGGCGGCGTCGAGGACGGCCTCGCGGTTGCGCCGGGCGTCGGCGCGCAGCGGGCGTTCGGGAGCGGTCATGGTCACTTCACTCTAGTTGACCTCAGGCGGAAGCCCGCTATATTCGGAACCGGAGTTCATGTTCAGCTTATGGAGGGTCCGATGTTCGTCATCACCACACCGACAGGGCAGATCGGCAGCCGGTTGGTCCGTCAGTTGCTCGACCAGGACAAGGAGGTCCGGGTCATCGTCCGTGACGCCTCGCGTCTGGATGACGGGGTCCGCGAGCGGGTCGAGATCATCGATGGCTCCCACGACGATCCGGCCGTGCTCGACAAGGCACTGCCCGGGGCCGAAGCGCTGTTCTGGCTCGTCCCGCCGAACCCGCAGGCGCCGAGCGCCGAGGAGCACTACCTCAATTTCGCCCGGGTGGGCGCCGCCGCCATCGCCCGCCACGATGTCGGCCACGTCGTCGGGGTGTCCAGCGCCGGGCACGGCTGGCCGACGCCGGCCGGCGTCCTCTCGGCGGCCTTCGCGATGGACGCCGAACTCGGCAGGTCCGGTGCGGCGTATCGGGCGCTGTCCATGCCCTTCTACATGGAGAACCTCCTCCGGCAACTCGACGCGATCTGCGGGCAAGGCGCGTTCTACCTGACCTGCGCAGGTGACCTGCCGCTGGCGACGATCGCGACACGGGACATCGCCGGCACCGCCGCCGGCCTGCTCACCGATCTGTCCTGGACCGGGCAGGAGAACCTCCCCGTGTTCGGCCCCGACCGACTGACCCCTGACGGGATGGCCGAGGTGATCAGCCAGGAACTCGGGCGTCCGGTCACCTACCGTCGTATGAGCATGGACGACTACGTGTCGCTGCTCCGCTCCGGAGGCGCCGGCGACCAGACGGTCAAGGACCTGACCGAGGCGTTCGCCGCACAGGACCAGGGCATCTACGACGCGGACTGGGCGGCCGCCGCGCCCACCTCAACAGACTTCCGCACCTGGTGCAGGGAAGTGCTCAAGCCGGCCGCGGACGCCCGGGCATCCTGACACGAAGCGGAAGCATGACCTGCCCCGCGGGGCGCGTCCGTGAAGGCCTGGTCACCAGGATCCTGCCGAAGATCCGGAGCGGGGAGGCGCCGGGACGGTGAGCCGAGACGGTCTTTGCTGATGCGATCGTTGGCCGAAGACGCACGCCAGATCACCGACGATGAACTCGACTCTCTGCTCACCAGCGAGTGGCGTTCCCGTCTCACCGCGGCGTGGCTGATCGGCCTCGATCACCGAACACGGTTCCGCGACCGCATCGGTTCCCTGCTGCGCGACGGCGCGCTGATGAAGGCCGGCGCCGGCTATGCTTCGCCCTTGCCCGTTTCGGACAACACTCCGACGCCGAGCTTCTGGCCAGGGCTCTTGAGCGCAGGCTGTCCCCACCAGAGCCGTTCTACGAACAGCACTTCGTGACCGGCGCGCTCCTGTATCTGGACGAACAACTGGGAACCGATCGCGCGGCGGGCGTCCTGGGCCGTTCCTGGCAACAGCCCGTAGCCGACCAGCAGGTCCGGGAACGCTTCAAGGGCTACATGAAGCGACTCTGTGCGTTCGCCGACGAATGCATGCTTCAAGCGCCCGGCGCGCCGGAGTGACCGTCGTCGCATGCGCGTTCGACTCGTGCCTGCCGGCTGCGCGCCAAGGCGCCGACTGGAGTGGGTGTGAGCGGGGTCGGTCAGCGGAGTGATACGGATGGACACGTTGTCTCCGTCGTGGGGATGTGGGATAAGGCAGTACGCGAGGTCCCCTGAGAAAGGCTCGTGCGCATATGCCGTACACCTCCGATGCGTACGCGTGGCGAGGGACGAGCGGAGGCGAACATGGAGGAGCGTGAGCTGACCGAGCCGTGGGAAGGCGTTCTGGTCGCCCCGGACTCAGATAGCGGCACGGGCGTACTCGTCCTGTCAGGCTCCAGCGGGCGCATCGAGCAGGAGAGGGCTCGGATCCTCGCGCGAGAGGGGATGGTCGCCCTGTCGATTCGGTGGTTCGGAGGTTCCGGGCAGCCGCCGGGCATCTGCGAGGTTCCCCTTGAGACCTTCGTGTCCGCCATCGATCTGCTGGAATCCGTGGGGGTGCGCCGGTTCTGCCTGCTGGGTGTGTCAAAGGGGGCGGAGGCCGCCTTGCTCACCTCCGTCTACGACCGGCGGGTGGACGGAGTCGTGGCGCTGTCGCCGACCTCGGTCGTATGGGCGAACGTCGGCCCGGGACGAGACGGTCAGCGGCATCCGTACCGATCGTCCTGGACCTGGAAGGGCCACCCGCTGCCGTTCGTCCCCTACGACGATGAATGGGCCGCTGGACCGAAGGATCGTCCCGTCGCCATTCGTGGCTGGTACGAGCGGAGTGAAGAGACGTTCGCTGATCTGCTGCCCGCTGCCAGCATTCCCATTGAGGAGACCCGGGCCGACGTATTGCTGGTGGCCGGAGGGGACGATGCGATGTGGCCGTCGCTTCCCTTCGCCGAGCGACTGGCCGATCGTCACCGCGCCTCTGGCGGCACGACTCATCTGATCAGCCGAGCCGACGCCGGCCACCGGCCGCGCCTTCCAGGGGAACGCCCTGCTCCCGCGGCACCGCACTTCCGCTACGGGGGTCATCCATCGGCCGACGCCGAGCTCGGAGCCGCCGCGTGGCCGCACATCCTCCGTCTCTGTCTGCGTTGATCGACCGTCACCGGAATCGACTTCTCCGCTGACGGCGACACCGGCCGACGTCGCTGGATGATCAGGGAGCCCGTATCCGGGGACTCCTTGCTCGAGTCGCGGTGGCCGTCGCGGGTCACACGCGCAGGAGGGCCTTGATGGCGCGGCGCTCGTCCATCGCCCTGTAGGCCTCGGCCGCCTGGTCCAGCGGGAGGGCGAGGTCGAAGACCTTGCCGGGGTCGATCTTCCGCTGCCAGATCAGGTCGATCAGTTCGGGCAGGAACCGGCGTACCGGGGCCGGCCCGCCGAGCAGGTGGACCTGGGCGAAGAAGAGGTCCTCCCCGCTGAGGCTGACGTCGTGGCTGACGCCGACGAAGCCGACGTGGCCCCCCGCGCGGGTGGAGCCGATGGCCTGCTGCATCGACTCCTGGGTGCCGACCGCCTCGACGACCGAGTGCGCGCCCAGCCCGCCGGTCAGTTCCTGGATCCGCGCGACGCCCTCGTCGCCGCGTTCGGTGACGATGTCGGTGGCGCCGAACTCCCGGGCCAGCTTCTGGCGCGTCTCGTGGCGGCTCATGGCGATGATCCGCTCGGCGCCGAGCTGCTTGGCGGCCAGCACCGCCAGCAGGCCGACGGCGCCGTCGCCGACGACCGCGACCGTCTTGCCGGGCCCGGCCTCGGCGGCCACCGCGCCGAACCAGCCGGTGCCCAGCACATCCGAGGCCGCCAGCAGGCTGGGGATCAGGTCGGGTTCGGGGATGCCGGGGGTGGCGACCAGAGTGCCGTCGGCCCAGGGGATCCGGGCGCGCTCGGACTGGGTGCCGACCTGGGACATGAACACGCGGTGGGCGCAGGAGGAGGGAAAGCCCGAGCGGCAGATCTCACAGGTGCCGTCGGAGGCCACGAACGAGCCCACGACGAACTGGCCCGGCTTGATGGTCGTGACCGCGCCGCCGACCTCCTCGACCACGCCGACGTACTCATGCCCCATCGGCATGGGCTCGTCGACGGGCTCGACGCCGCGGTAGGGCCACAGGTCCGAGCCGCACACACAGGCCGCAGTCAGCCGGATGATCGCATCGGTCGGCTCAATGATCTTCGGGTCGTCGATCTCCTCCACCCGAACGTCTCCCGGAGCGTGCAGGAAGGTAGCGCGCATGATGATCCTTCGTCCTGTTGGTCTCGCAAGCTGTTGATCTGCCGATGGCCGGCCGCACCGCCCGCCGACAGGGCCGCCTCGAAGCCGTCGCGTGCCTGGCGGGCCCCTCGGTTCCCGGCACGGTGCCCGCAGCCGGTCAAGTGAGGGCACTACCCATCGAAGGCGCTGGTCGGCGCGGCAGAAAGGCACTGATGAAAGGTGTACTGGCAGGGCACCCCTACCCGAGGAGAGGCCGCCTAGCCTCGGAAGGGCCGACCGCCGCGGCGAGATCCGTGACTTCCCGACCTCCCGCCGGGCCGAGATCAGCGTGCGGCAGACCCGTGGCGCCGCGAATCGGCTGTGGAAGATCAGATGATCCCACCTCACCGTGTGATGATGCTTCGACCGTCGTGGAATCGTCCCGCGCTTAGCGTGCGGGTATGGCTTTACCAGGGAGGAGCAGGATGAGTGACCACACGCCGACATCCGAGTCGGTGGTCGAGCACCCCGAGCGGATCCCCGGCTACACCTACGGCACCGCGGCGGCCGCCACCTCGCCGCTGACCCTCCAGGAGCTTGAGCGGCTGAAGGACGTCGTGGGGCTGACGCCGGGGGACGAGGAGGCGCTGCGCGAGGCGGCCGTGATCCTCGCCGACCAGGCCGATGACATGGTCGGCGCGTACCGGGCGCGGCTGGGCGACCTGCCGTTCATGCGTGCCTACTCCGGTCATCCCGATGGCACGCCCAACCCGGAGTACGGCGCCGCAAGCAAGCCCCGTTTCGCCCGGTTCATCATTGACGCCTGCACCCGTCCCCTGGACCAGGACTGGCTGAACTACCAGCACGAGATCGGGCTGCGTCACACCCGGGCCAAGAAGAACCTCACCGACCACGCCGACTCGCTCGACCACATCCCGATGCGGTACCTGCTCGGCTTCACCGCCGTCGTGATCGCCACGGCGCGCGAGTACCTGGCCGCCAAGGGTGCCTCACCCGAGCAGGTCGACCGCATGCACGCGGCGTTCACCAAGTCCGTGATGCTGCACGTCACCGTCTGGACCCGGCCGTACGTCGACGCCGCCGCGTGGTGACGACGAGGACCACCGGCCACCGAGGGGTCTAGGCCCCTGCCTCGAGGGCATCGGCTCGGCGGCGGAGGTCCGCGGCGATGTGGTCCCAGTCGGGACCGTGCAGGTAGAGGCTGTCCGCCGCCTCGCGCGTCAGGGTCGGTTCGCCGGGCCGCTGCAGGAGCACGAGCCGGTACGCCAGGTTGCGAATCCACACCGGAAGCCGACCGTCGACCAGATGCGGAGACAGCTCGCGGAGCATGGCCAGGATCGAGTCGGCGTCGGCGAAGGTCAGCTCCTCGACGAAGTGGTGCTCGTGGTGCTCAAGGTCGCACTCGGGCGTCGGCCGGTACTCATCGCCGTAGAGGCAGCGAGCGTGCTCCGTGAGGGTGGCGTGCATGGTCGGGAGCCTAAGCGGCCGACGTCGCCCAGCCCTGTTCCGGCCATGTCCAGCGGCAGTCGCCGACGGGAAACTCCCGGTCGATCACCTCGCCGAGGATTCGGACCGCCTTCTCCCGTGCGGCGGTGGTGAAGACTGTGGGGCATGGAGTTCTTCTGCTACCACCGGGACCGGCCCGGTTCCTTGGAGTTGCGCCGGGAGTTGGGGGAAGAGCACTGGTCCTACATGGACCGATACGCGAAAGAGCTGATCGCCCGCGGCCCGACCTTCGCCGACGATGGCGAGACGCCCACCGGCAGCGTGCACATCGTCGACCTGCCCGACCCCGCCGCCGCCCGCGCGTTCACCTTCGACGAGCCGAACCATCAGGCCGGCGTGTACCGGGACGTGCTGCTGCGCCGGTGGCGCAACATGCTGGGGCGCACCATGTGGGAGTTCCCCGGTGGCCGGACCGGCGGCAACCGGTTCCTCGTGCTCGGCCTCGGCCCGACGAAGGACGCCGACCTCGCCCTGCCGCCCGATCAGGACGAGCTGATCGCCTACGGGCCACTGCTGTCCGACGACGGCACCGCCTGGCTCGGTACGGCGGTGCTGGTCAGGGCGCCGGATCCGGACACGGCCCGCGCCGTCCTGGCCCCGGACCGGTACGCCGACATCGAGGTCCACGCGTGGGAGTTCGGCGGACGCCGGTAGCGAGTCGGCGCCGGCCATGACCGCGCCGGTGGGTCAGCGGGCCGGTCGCGACGAAGATGCCGCCTCCGTGGCGTCGCCGAGTCGCGGTACCGATGACTTCTGGTCGTTCAGGCGGTCTTACCTGTGACGGCGACCGAAGAGGAGAAGGCCATGCGGAACCCGGCGTTCAAGCGGCTCGAAAACCTACTGGGTGAATGGAGGATGGAGGCGATCGTCGACGGGCGGTCGATGGGTTTCGCGCACGCGCGATTCGAGTGGGTCGAGGACGCCGCGTTCATGCGTCAGTACACGTACGCCGAACCCGCCGAGGTGCTCGACACCGACTGGGCGGCCCACTCACCCATGCCGGTCACCTCGATCATCGGGCTCGACGACTCACGCGACGAGTTCACCATGCTCTACGCCGACGCGCGGGGCGTCTTCCGGGTCTATCGGCTCAACGTGGTCGACGGCGTCTGGACGATGTACCGGGAGGCGCCCGGTTTCAACCAGCGGTTCTCCGCGACCTTCAGCTCCGACGGACGGACGGTCTCCGGCGCGTGGGAAGGCTCACCCGACGCACTGGACTGGCGCCGGGATTTCGACGTCATCTACACGCGCGAGGCCTGATCCGCGCCCTCACCGGATGGCCGCAGCGGGTGACGTGCGGCGGGTACCGCGCCATCCCGGAGGCGAGCGGCGCTCGGCTCAGCGCGTCGGCGACGCCACTTCCCCGGTCCACCGCCGGACCTGCGCGAGCCAGTCGACACGGTCAAGGTCGTGATGCGCCACGACGAAGCGACGGGCCCGAGGCTTGTCGCTCCAGTACCGCGCCCAGGGCGCGGCAGGCCGTACGAACACCTCGCAGCCGACCGCGTTGGTGAGGAAGGTGAGCTCCAGATCGCCCGGTCCGCCGGCGGCCCCGCGATCGGTGAGCGTGAACGACTGTCGACCGCACCTCCGCCGAGCCGCCTCTGCAGACGCCTGAACATCGCGGGCACGGCCTCCCTCAGAGATGGTCAAGGCGCACGTTACCCGTCCGACGCGGACGCCCGGATCGTCGGGGATAGTCTCCCGGACATGGAGCGATCGCCGCTGATCACCCACATCTCCTGGGGCCGCATGGTCGGCGAGGGCGTGGGTGAGGGAAAGGACTTCAAGCTGTACCCCGGCGGCGGCCGGGCCTGGGACTGGAACGAGACGGGGACGCGTCACCGCCCGGGCATCCAGCCCGCCGACGTCACCGAACTCCTCGACCACGGCAGCCGGGCGATCGTCCTGTCCCGCGGAATGGACCTGGTCCTGCAGACCTGCCCGGAGACGCTGGACCTGCTGCGACGAGAAGGGATCGAGGAGCAGTGGTAGCCGACACACCAGAGGATCTGGAGCAGATCCGTTCCCTCGGGGAAGGCGATCTCCGGGAAGTCCCCGGCGGCCAGCTGAGCCAGGGCGACCATGGGAGAGCACGGATCCTCTCCGGGATACTGATCGCAGTCGGGGGCCTCGCAGTGCGGCCATGACTCCGTGGCCGGCCACAGCAGGGGCCCTCCGATGTGACTGTCCCGAGGGCCGGGACCACCGGGTCGGGGGTGCAACCGTACGGTGGTGCTCGCGTAGGCGCTCAAGTCCGGGATGATCTGAGCGAGATCTACTGAGGGGGCTTCCGTGGTACGGGTCATCGGGTCATCGTCGTCCATCTCCCACAGCGCATGACGACGCGTCCGTACGTCCTGCTCAGCGTCGCGACCTCCGTGGACGGGTACATCGACGACACCGGTCCCGACCGGCTACGGCTCTCCAACGAGGCCGACTTCGACCGGGTCGACGAGGTGCGCGCCGAGTCCGACGCGATCCTGATCGGAGCCACGACCCTCCGGCGGGACGACCCGAGGCTGCTGGTGAAGTCCGCCAGGCGACGCGACGAGCGCGAGGCGCGCGGTCGCCCGCCGTACCCGCTGAAGATCACGATCACTCGCAGCGGGGACCTGGACCGTGACCTGAAGTTCTGGCACCACGGCGGGGACAAGCTCATCTACTGCCCCGACGCGGCCGTCCCCGGTCTGCGCGAGCGGCTGAGGGACCTGGCCGACGTCGTCGGGCTCGGTACCAGTCTCGATCTCGAGGTCATGCTCGATGATCTCGGTCGACGGGGGGTCGAACGGCTCATGGTCGAAGGAGGCGGGACGATCCACACCCAGTTCCTGACCGCCGGCCTCGCCGATGAGATCCACCTCGCCATCGCGCCGTTCTTCCTCGGCGACCCCGATGCCCCGCGGTTCGTCAACCCGGGCGACTTCCCGTCCGGGCCGGGGAACCGGATGACGCTCGCGGAGGCCCGCCCGATCGGGGACATCGCGTTCCTGCGCTACCTCCCCAAGGAGAAGGTCATCTAGTTGTCCTCCACACCGTCCAGCCGCACCGAAGATCACCGATGGCTGTCCCTCGCCATCGACCTGGCCGAACAGTGCCCGCCCAGCGACACCGCGTTCTCGGTCGGGTGTGTGATCGTCGATGAGCACGGAGCCGAGATCTCCCGAGGCTTCTCGCGAGAGCGGCCGCACTTCCACGCCGAAGAGTCCGCGCTGAGCAAGATCGCATCCGATGACGAGCGGCTGCCCGGAGCCACGCTGTACAGCTCCCTCGAGCCCTGCACACGCCGCAGATCCCGGCCCCGGACCTGCTCCGAGCTGATCATCGACTCGCCGATCCGGCGGGTGGTCACCGCGTGGCGCGAACCACCGGTGTTCGTCTCGGACGCCCACGGAGTACGAGCCCTGGAGGCCGCCGGGATCACCGTCGTGGAGATCCCCGAACTCGCCGAGGCGGCGGCGGCGATGAACGCCCACCTTCTCGATCAGGGCGGTGACCGCTGACCTCAGGTCAGCGCGGCGACGATTCGCCTCGTGGCCTCGGCGATCAGGGCCTCCACGGGCGGCGTGTGGTATCCGGGCCGGTCGGACATGACGGCGATCACGAGCGGGGCGGTGTGGGGCGGCCACACGACGGCGATGTCGTTGGCTCGGCCGTAGTCGCCGGTCCCGGTCTTGTCGGCCACCGTCCACCCCTTGGGAAGCCCGGCCCGGATGCGTTTCCCGCCGGTGGTGTTGCGGCGCAGCCAGTCCTGGAGCAGGGCGCGCTTGTCGGCGGTCAGCGCGGTACCGAGCAGCACCTCCCGGTAGGCGGTGGCGATCGCCCGAGGAGTGGTCGTGTCGCGCGGGTCCTTCGGCGGGATCCTGTTCAGCTCGGGTTCGTAGTCGTCCATCCGGCTGACGCCGTCTCCGAGTTCGCGCAGGTAGGCGGTCAGCTGCGTCGGGCCGCCGATGTCGCGCATCAGCAGATTGCCGGCCGTGCCGTCGCTGTGGCGGACGGCGGCATCACACAGCTGCCGGATGGTCATGCCCGTCGCGACGTGGTTCTGGGTGATGGGCGAGATGGAGTCGACGTCGGCCCTGGTGTAGGTGACGCGCTTGTCCAGGTGACCGAGCGGGTTCCGGTGCAGGACCGCGGCCGCGGCGAGTGCCTTGAAGGTGGAGCAGAACGCGAACCGCTCGTCCGCGCGATAGGCCACCGTGGCGCCGGTACCGGTGGCCAGGGCGTACACGCCCAGCCGGGCGCGGTGCTCGCGTTCGAGCGCCGCGAACCGCGACGTGTCCGGGGAAGGGGCGGGGCTGCGAGTCGGCACCGGGGACGCCGTGGAGCCCGAGCGGTCACGTGAACCGCAGCCCGCCAGCGGCAGGAGCGCCGCGGCCACCAGCAGACCACGGCGGGACGGACCGGACCGCGCGACGAACATTCGGCAGTACCTGCTCTCACTTCCCTCGGGCACTGCGATCATCTTTCCACCCGGCGTCCTCCCACAGCGCCGGACGCGTACCGTCTGGATCGTGACCGCAGATCGGCGCCCTCGCCTGGCCGACGCATGGCCATCACCCGTCGAGGTCGTCGACGGCCGCGACCTCGGTCCGGCGACCTGATGCGCAGAACCAGCGAGCGGTCGACGATCGGGGTGCCTACCATCCATTCATGGATCTCAAAGACGCCTCATACATGGTGCTTGCCGAATCGGCTCCGCATTCGGATCTGATGGACGTCGCTCGAGCCGTGCACGACGATTTTTCCGCAGGCCGTGAGGTCCCTCACTTCGCCCTGACCGGCATGCTCGCCGAAGCGAGCCGCAAGGGGGTGCTGAGCCGACTCAAGCAGCGGTACGGCGACGGCGCGATCAACGACATGGTCTTCGTGCTCGCCCGTGAGGCGGATCGGCAGCGGACCATCGCCGGAGACTCGCCCTCGAAACGGAGCTGACCCGGCTTGGTCCGGGTCGCCCACGTGGCCGCGCATTCGGCTTGCCGAAGTCGGCCGGAGGGCGGCGGAAGTATGGCATCGTCGTCGACGTGACAGGCACCGAGGCCCTCGAAGACGAGACGACCGCTCGGTCCGCGATTCCGCACTGGGGTGTACGGATCCTGGCCGCTCCGGCGATCGGGATCGTGATGGGTGCCGTGACGGACGTCCTGCAGAAGTATCTCGACCTGCCGTGGAGCAGCCTGGTGAACGCCGCGAGTCCCTGGCTCGCTCCGGCGTTCGCGGTCGGGGCCCTGCAGCGGCGGCTCTGGGGAGCCGCCGTGGCTGGGCTGGCGACGTGCGTCTTCGAGCTGGTCGGGTACTACGTCACGGCGGCGGCGCGCGGTTACTTCGCCGGGGGCGGGCACGGGATCCTGCTGTTCTGGGGTGGCTGTGCGGTGGCCGGAGGGCCCGTGCTCGGGATGGCCGGCCGGCTGTGGTGGCGCGGGCCCGGCCGACTGCGCGGGCTGGGAGCCGCGGTGCTCGCGGCGGCGTTCCTCGCGGAGGCCATCGTGGCCTACGGGTGGCGCCTCCACTACACCGCGAGCGCCGTCCTGTTCGCGGGACTCGGCGTCGCGGTGGGCGTGCTGCTCGGGCTGCGCGGCCGCCGTTACGTGGATCTGGCGCGCTGGCTGCTCGTCGTGCTCCCCGTCGGCCTCCTGGCGGAGCTCGCGCTTGGGCTGGTCTACGACCAGACCTTCTAGACCTCGCCGCGCGCAGGCCGGCCCGTACAGCCTTGGCCGCCGTGTTCCTAGTGCTTTCGGTTCGTGGTGCTCCCAGGAGCTGTACCGAATGCTCGGAGAAGCCGACCAGGCAGGGCGAAACCTCCCGGAATGGCGGCCTGCGGGCGGGCCTTTGCCGAGTCCTTGGTGCGCGTCGCAGGGCCGCGGTCCTGGCGACCGCCGCGTCGGCTCGTCGTGGGTGGTCGCCGTGGCGGCGACGGCGTACGCAACCGGTCCGTGTGGAGGCTGCGGCCGGCGGCAGGGGCGCGTGTCGGTCGGCGGAGCGCTCTCAGGCTTGAGGGGGCCTTCGGGCCGTCGTCTCAGGTGCGGCTCTCGGTGTCGGCCAGGGCGGCGGCGACGTCGTCGTACATGGGGAGGCGCTGGGCCAGGCCGGTTATCCACAGGACGCGAGCGGTGCGGTACTGGGCGCCGGCCAGGGCGAGGAAGCCGCCTTCGCCGGCGGTCAGGCGCTTCCAGTAGGAGACGACCGTGCTGAGCGCGCTGGTGTCCATGAAGTCCAGGCCGGTCAGGTCGAGGATGATCTTGCCGCCGTGTTCCTTGATGGTCTTGTCCAGGAACGTGACGAGTTCAGCCCGGCTGATGATGTCCAACTCGCCACTGATGCGCAGGACGGTGCGATCGCCATGCCGGCTGGAGGATAGTTCGAGCGCTGCCATGGTGCCCCCCTCGGCCTTGGAGGACCCACGGTACCGGTCAGATGTACCGCGCTGTCGGAGAGAGTTCCAATCGTACGACGGTGCCGCTGATTCCCGTACTGATCTGGACGGCCGCGCAGATCTGGCGGGCGACCCAGATGCCCATGCCGCCCTCGGCCTCCGGTGGGGGCGGGCTGCCGCCGGGGTCGGCGAGGAGCGTCCAGGTGCCGCTGTCGTGGATCTCCGCGATGACGCGGCCGTTCTCGGTCCACATGCGCAGCTCGGCGTGGGACGACCCGTGGCGTACGGCGTTCGTGGCGATCTCGTTGACGGCGATCACCAGGTCGCCGAGCAGGTCTTCGTCGACCTTGTATCGGCGGGCGTGCTCCTCGGTGAAGCGCCGCACACCTGGTAGCTGTTCCGCCGTGAACTTCATCTCGTTCATGGGGCCGGCCGAATCGTTCGGTGGTGGCTGCCAGGGCTGCGCTATGGAGTGCCTGGCCACCATAACGAGCCCTCGCATGTCTGTCTCACCGTGCCCCTCATTCGAGGTCATACTCATCCGTGCCACCACGACTCAGCTCTTGCCCCGTGTCATATACCCATTTGCCGCCCTTTGGTGCACGTCGCATTGTCGGGACTTCTCGGGGGGAGGGGTGAGCGTCGTGAGCCTGGCGGCAGGGGAGGGCCGGCCGGTCGAGTCCCGGGCCGGTGCCTTCGTTCACGGTGGTGGCGTCTACCGAGAGGCGTACGGGGCGCTGTGCGGCGCGCTCGCGGTCCTCAGGGGCCTCGGAGCGGATGAACCGCCCGATCTCGCCTGGACGCGGATGAACGCGCGGGAACGGCCGCCGTGGCGACGGCCGGCCGCTGATCCACGCCGGCCCGGCCCCGGAGATCCGGGACCGGGCCGACACGGACGAGACCACCTCAGCGGCCGAACCTGACCTGGCCGCGCGCGTCGGCGGCGAGCCGTATGGAGTCGCCGTCCCGTAGCGGCGCCTGCTCGCCCGGTCCCAGTCGTCGGTCGTTGACGAAGGTGCCGTTCGTGGAGCGCTCGTCGCGCACCCACGCCTGGCCGCTGCCGTCGAGGCCGACCACCGCGTGTCGCCGGGACACGTTGTCGAACCGGGAGAACGTGCCGGAGACCGGCGACTGCACCGGGTCGCGGCCGAGGACGAGCTCCTGACCGGCGCCGACCTGCACCTCGCCCGAGGAGAACTGGATGAAGATCGTGATCTGCTGCGGGCCGGGGCCGCCGCCCTGGTCGTGCAGCGGGCGCAGGCAGGAGACGCAGACCGGGTTGCCGACGTCGGGGATGTCGGCGCCGCAGTGCGGGCAGAACGGCGTGAACGAGGCCGTCGACTCGCCGCCGGTCATGGTCGGCTCGCGCGGCGGCGGCGGCACGTGCGGCGCGCCGGGGCCGCCGTATCCGCCCCCGTACCCCTGCTGCTGCGGCGGGGCGTACTGCTGCTGCCCGCCATAGGGCTGCTGCTGGTCCTGCCCGCCGTAGGGCTGCTGGTCCTGCTGCTGGTGGCCGCCGTACGGGGACGGCTCCTGCTGCGGCGCGCCGTACCCGCCGGGCTGGTTCTGCGGCGGCGGGTACTGGTTACCCCGCTGCTGGTCCTGCGGGGCGCCGTAGGACTGCTGCGCGCCGCCGTACGGAGACGGGTCGTACTGCTGCTGCGCGCCGTAGGGCTGCTGCTGGTCCTGCTGCGGAGCGCCGTACGACTGCTGGTCCTGCTGCGGAGCGCCATAGGACTGCTGGTCCTGCGGGGCGCCGTAGGACTGCGGCGGCTGGTCCTGGCCGTACGGGGACTGCTGCGGCGCGCCGTACGGCTGCTGGTAGTCCTGTTGCGGCTGGCCGTACTGCTGCTGCGGCGGCGCGCCGTAGGGCTGCTGCTGGTCCTGTTGCGGCTGGCCGTACTGCTGCTGCTGGTACGGCGCCTGCCCCTGGTCCTGCGGCGGGTAACCGCCGGGCTGCTGGGGCGCCGGTGGTGCATCCCGCCGGGCCAGGTTCGCTCCGCAGTTGATGCAGATGAGATCCCCTTGCCGTACCGGAGCGGCACAGACCGGGCATGTCAGGGGCGCCATGAAACCTCCCCGGCGTGTACCCCGGAGAGCGAGAGTCGCTCCGTCAGCCGCTCCATGTCGCCCCTCCGAGGAATCCCGATGTAGTAGATACGGTTGTCTTCCACCGAAACCTGCATATGGGGGGTTTCTTTGCCCCTCTTGGCGTCACCATAGCGTTTCCTGCCAAGGTCGCTGACGGTGATGAGCTGTTGGTTCGACGATCCACGCCAGCGAAGCCCCCGATCTGCCTGGTTCAGGCGTTCAATGTACGGTCCCGCGACCACCGCATCACACAACTCGAGGAGTTCGCGGCTGCGGGCGGACCGGCGGAGTCGTGACGCGGCGTATCCGCTGTACACCAGAATGTCGATCTCGGGCGGCGCCCAGGCGCGAATGCCGAGCAGGAGCGCGCGCAGCGCCTCCGGCTGCTGGAAGGGCTCGCCTCCCGAGATGGTGACGCCCTCCACGCCGGTCAGCGACCTCAGCCAGCCCAGAACCGTGGCCACCGGGATGGCCGTGCGCGGATCGGCCGCCCAGGTGTCACGGGACAGGCAGCCGGGGCAGTGGATCGTGCAACCCTGGGTCCAGATGCCCGCCCGGCGGCCGGGTCCCAGGGTGGTGACCGGGAAATGCGCCTTGGCCAACAGCAGTGTCCGCTCCTGGCCACCCGCCTCGTCGGCGGTCACCGCAGGTCCAGCCGGACGATGCTGCCGTCGCGGTGCACGCCCGAGACCGTCACGTCGGCGGCCGGGCCCCGGTCGAACAGCGCGCGGGCCAGCGGGTTGATGAAGTAGGACTCCAGGGCCATGCCGATGCCCCGGCCGCCCTTGTCGAGCTCGCTCGTGCACCACGCCCGCAGGGTCGCGGTCACCTCGTCCGAGAGCCGGAGCTTCATGTGGTGTTCGTCACTCACGCGCCGGCAGATGTTGGCCAGCTGCAGATCGAAGATCCTGTTCGCCGCGTCGGGACCGATGAAGTCGAAGATCACGATGTTGTCGCCGAAGCGGTTGAGCAGCTCCGGGCGGTTCAGCGCGGTCGTGAAGTGGTCGGTGATCGCGCTGCGCACCTGGGCCTCCAGGTCCTCGTACGGCATGCCGGGCGTGATGCCGCGGGTGCCGAGGTTGGAGGTGAAGACGAGGATCGACTCGGAGAAGAACGCGGTGTTGCCGCGGCCGTCGGTGAGCCGCCCGTCCTCCAGGATCTGCAGGAACTTGTCGAGGATGCGCGGATGGGCCTTCTCGATCTCGTCGAAGAGGATCACGCGGAACGGGTCCTGGCGGACCGCGTTGGTCAGCTCGCCGCCGGCCTCGAAGCCGACGTAGCCCGGCGGCGAGCCGATGAGCCGGTCCCCGGCGTGCTCGGCGGAGAACTCGCTCATGTCGAAGCGGAGGTAGGCGTCCTCGTTGCCGAACACCAGCGAGGTGATGGCCTTGGCCAGCTCGGTCTTGCCGACACCGGTCGGCCCGGCGAAGAACAGCACGCCGCGCGGGCGGCTGGAGGCGCGGGCGGCCTGCGCGCCCGACAGGCCCAGCACCGCGCGCTTGAGGATGTCCAGGGTCTTGGTGACCGCCTGCGGCTGCCCGACGACGCGGGACGGCACCCGCTCCTCCCCCTCGACGATGCGCCGGCGCAGGTGCTC
>NZ_JBFAUT010000009.1:0-193980 GCF_040679475.1 Actinoallomurus sp. NPDC052274 | reverse complement strand
GCATTTCAAGAACAAGGAGGAGCTGCAGGGCGCGCTCGTCAACCGGTTGTGGTCACTGGTCGACACGGACGTCGATCCGGCCACGCATGGGCCGCCGCGGTCTCGCCGGCCCTGGTCACCGCGATCCTCGGGCTCGACATCGACGTGCCGGCGGGCCGGCTCGCCGTGTCCCCGCTGCGCGGCTTCGGCCCGCTGTCCGTGAGCAACGTGCGCGTCGGCGCAGCGACCGTCTCGATCGACGTCGACCCCCAGGGCGCCGTGTCGCTCATCGGCGTGCCGCCGGATCTGACCCTGGACCTCTGAGCCGCAGATCGTTTACGCGTAAAACACCTGTTAATCTGTTGAGGTGGTGGATCGACGAAGGGACGGTGCGCGGCTGTTGCCGCTGAAGGGCGTGCTGCGCGTGGGCCGGGGCAGCGACATCTGGCCCAAGGTGGCGTTGAGCGTGGTGGTGGCGCTCGCCGTGCCGGACCTGGCGCTCCTGGTCCTCGGCCGGCTCGATCTGGTCCTCTACACCTCCGCCGGGGCGATGTGCGCCCTGTACGCTCACGGCCGGCCGTACGCCGCGCGCGCCCGGACCCTGTGGTGGGTCGTGCTCGGCATGCTCGCGAGCACGGCCGTCGCGCTCCTCACCTCCGCGCTGACCGACTCCGTGGTGGTCCGGGTGGCCGTGGCCGCCCTGCTCGCGGCGGCGCACAAGGTGGTCTGTGACGCCGTCCGCATCGGCCCGCCCGGAAACCTCATCTTCACCTTCATCTCCGCGAGCTGCGCGTTCGTGCCGCAGCGGCTCGGTGACGTCCCCGCTCACCTGGGACTCGGCCTGCTCGGCGGCTGCGTCGCCTGGCTGGTCTGCATGGCGCCCGCGCCGGTGCGCCCGGACGGTCCGCAGCGCGTCGCCGTCGCCCGTGCCCTCGAGGCGGCGGCCCGGCTGCTGCGGGCCGCGCCCGGGCAGGCGGCGCGCGCCCGGCACGACGCCGCCGCCGCGGCGAACGCCGCGTGGCACACCCTGGCCCTCGTGCCCGCCCGGACGCCCGAGCGCGTCGCCGCCCGCGCGGCGCTGGAGCGGTTCGTCGCCCGCGCCGAGTCCGCCCTCGCGACCGGGCCGGGCCACGCCGAGGAGGCCGACCGGCTGGTCCGATGGGCCCGTGCCCTGCGCCGCGGCCGGACCCCGCCGGTGCCCGCGCCCAGCCATGCCGAGGCGGGCGAGCTGGCCGGGCTGGCGGTCGAACGGGCCCGCGGCTCCGGCCACCTCCTCCGCGCGCTGGGCCCGGGCTCGCCGATCATCCCCATCGGCGTGCGGGTGGCCGTCGGCGCCGCCCTCGCCGGGTGGTGCTCGGCCGCCCTCGGCGTGGGCCGCCCGTACTGGGCGGTGGTCACCGCCGCCGCGATCTTCCAGGCCAACCTGTCGCTCACCTGGCAGCGCGCCGTGCAGCGGGTGCTCGGCAACCTGGTCGGCCTGCTCGTGTTCACCGCGGTCCTGCCGCTGACCCGCACCGGCCAGGTGGCGCTCGTGCTGACGGCGCTGGCGTTCCAGTTCGGCGCGGAGGCGCTGATCGGCCGCAACTACTGGCTCGGGACGGTCTGCGTCACGCCGATGGCGCTGCTCGTCGTCGAGTTCGCCGGCGCGCAGCCCGCTGGGCGGCTCGTCGCCGACCGCTGGCTCGACACCTGCGTGGGCGCGGTCATCGGCCTGCTCGGCTGCGTCCTGATCACGAACCGCCGGGCCGGGCACCGGATCGACGAGCTCCTGGACCGGGTCGTCCTCGCGGACGCCACCGCCCGCGCCCTGCTCGACACGGCCTGGGGCATGGACCCGCGCGACCTGGCCACGGCCCGGGACCGCCTGGTTGCGTCGCTGGTGGAGCTGCGCGAGGCGGTCGACGCCGCGAATGGGGAATGGTGGCGGCCCGGCCTCCCCGAGGAGCGGATCACATCGGCCGAACGGGAGGGGCACCGCACGCTCGCCCGCGTGGCCCTGCGCCTGTCGGCGCCGGTCTCGACGTCATTGGCCTCCTGACCGGAAGGAGAACATCATGGAGGACGCGGTCTCGGAGGTCCTGCGTCAGTGGCAGCGGGTCCATCCCGACCTGGACACCCTCCCGATCGCGGTGATCGGCCGGCTCACCCGCTGCGCGACGCTGCTCCAGCAGGCGGCCGACGCCCCGCTGGCCCGTGAGGGGCTTGCCCGGCCGGAGTTCGACCTGCTCGGCGCGCTGCATCGGGTCGGCCGGGAGATGACCCCGACGCGGCTCGCGCGGGAGACCTTCTCCTCGGGCGCCGCCGTCACCAAGCGCCTGCGCCGGCTCGAGGAGCAGGGCCTCATCGAGCGCCGCGCCGACGAGCGCGATCGCCGGGTCGCCCACGTGTCCCTCACCGAGAAGGGCCGGCGGCTCATCGCCCGGCTCGTCCCCGAGCAGGTCGGCTACGAGTCGTCGCTGCTGGCCGCCCTCGGGGTGGACAAGCAGCGGGAGCTGGCCGACGTCCTCAGCGAGCTGCTCGTCCTCCTGGAGGGCCGCCTGGGCGGCCTGCCGATCTGACCCATCAGGCGACAAGGCTCGCGATCGTCATCTGACAAGACCCGTCTGATTCTTCCGGCTTGACGCATGCCGATATGGGCATATGATTGTGGCATGGCACGAGCAGCGACGACGTCGGATGTCTTCAATGCGATCGCCGAGCCGCAACGCCGGGAGATTTTGGTGCTGCTGCGGGCGGGTGAGCGGCCGGTGACCGAGTTGGCCCGGGAGCTCGGGATGACCCAGCCGGGGGCGTCCAAACACCTGCGGGTGCTCCGGGAGGTCGGGCTGGTGCGGGACCGCAAGGAGGGCAAGCAGCGCCTGTACGGCCTTGACGCCCGCGGGCTGCGGCCGGTTCACGAGTGGACCGGCGGGTTCGAGCGGTTCTGGAACGAGAGCTTCGACCGGCTGGACGCGTACGTGCAGGACCTGAAGCAGGAAAGGCAGGAGGAGTAGCTGATGAGCGCAATGGGACGAGGAGCGCCGGCGCGGTCCGCGACGGCCGACCGCGAGATCGTGATCTCCCGGGCCATCGACGCCCCACGAGAGCTGGTGTTCGAGGCGTTCACCGAAGTGCGGCACCTGTCGCGGTGGTGGGGGCCGGAGGGGTTCACCACCACCACGCAGTCGTTCGAGTTCCGAGTCGGCGGGGTGTGGGACTTCGTGATGCACGGACCGGACGGGACGGACTACACCGAATGGATCACCTGGACCGAGATCGCCCCGCCGGAGCGGATCGTGCTGCTGCACGGTGAGTCCCGCGACGACCCGAACGCCTTCGAGTCGGTCCTCACGTTCGCGCCCGACGATGCGGCGACCCGGATCGAGATGCGCACGGTGTTCCCCACCAGGGAACTGCGCGACGAGGCGGCCGAGAAGTACCACGCGATCGAGGGTGGCCGGCAGACCCTGAGCAACCTGGCGGCCTACGTCACCGAGCTCGTTCACAAGGGAGCGGAGGGCTGATGGCCGGGAAGGTGTTCTTCAGCGTGTCGATGTCGCTGGACGGGTTCATCGCGCCCGAGTCCAGCGAGGACTTGATGGGGCGGCAGTGGATGGAGCTGCAGCAGTGGATCTTCCCGCAGCGGTTCTTCCGGGAGAACCTGAAGCTCGGCGGGGGCGGCAAGGAGGGGCGCGACAACGACATCGTGCGGGAGACGTTCGAGCGCACCGGCGCGAGCGTGATGGGCAAGCGCATGTTCGACGCCGGCGAGCAGATGTGGCCGGAGGAGGCGCCGTTCCACACGCCGGTCTTCGTCGTGACGCACGAGAAGCGTGACCCCTGGGAGCGGCCGGGTGGAACCACATTCCACTTCGTCAACGACGGCATCGAGACGGCGCTCGACCAGGCCCGCGAGGCCGCCGGCGACCGCGACGTCCGCATCGCGGGCGGCGGCGCGACGATCCTGGAGTACGTGAACGCCGGCCTGATCGACGAGTTCTCGATCGCGCTGTCGCCCGTGCTGTTCGGCTCCGGAACCCGCCTGTTCGAGGGCGTGGACGCGGGCCGCGTGGCCCTGGAGCCGGTCCGCGCGGAGCCCTCTCCGAGGGTGACGCACCTGACCTACGCCGTCCGGGAGCGGTAGGCGCACGGCGGACGACAGCGTGCTCGGCCGGCGGTGTGCCAAGGTCCTCGGGCGGCCGCAGGTCGGTCAGCGCCGGGCCCTTGGCCACCTGCCGGCGCCCAGCCGCTGGATCGTCCTCCGTCGCGTCCGCGCCCGGCGTATGTTCCGCGCCGATGCGCCGGATCTCGTCACCTTTTTGTGACAAAGGTGGCGACCAAGATCATCTGTTGCTCTACGCTGGCGCGGTGATCTCACTTCGCATTCGACAACGCGGTCAAGCCCTGGTCGCGCTCGGCGGCGCCGCGGTGGTGCTGGCCACCCTGGCCCGGCCGGCCCACGCGGCCACGCACCCGTCCGGCGAACTCGCCCAGCGGCTCCAGCAGACCATGGCCGGCCTCGACTTCGGCGACGTCAACGACACGACCCCGCCCGGATCGGCCCAGGCCCGCGCCATCGCCGCCCAGCCGGAGACCGAGTCGGGCCGGCCGAAGAACGCTCCCGCGCTCAAGGCCGCCGCCGGCACGACGATCCACCAGCAGCCCCAGGTCGACGTGACCGTCATCGAGCTCGACAAGAAGGGACGGCCGGTCTCCTCCGGAACCGTCCTGATGAGCCCGAAGTACAAGAACGGCGTCGTCGTTCCGGTGGACAAGAACCTCCGCACCACCGCCGTGCGGTACCGCCTGTGGGACGACACCCAGTGGGACGCCAACGGCGGCCAGGGCACGATCGACACCGTGCCGGGCCGCGAGAACGCGCCCATCGACTACATGGAGCCCTACCCGGCGTCGATCATCAAGCTGACGGTCGGCTTCGGGATCATGCAGCTGGTGGACAAGGGCGTCATCAAGCTGAGCGACACCTACGCCTACACGCCGACGAAGCCCTCCGACCGCTGCGAGGGCGCGACCACCCGGACGATCGGCGAGTACTTCGACCGGATGATCACCATCTCCGACAACGGCGCGACGTGCTCGCTGATCAAGGTGATGCACGAGCACGGCGGGGTCGACTGGCTGAACCAGCAGTTCCGGGACCTCGGCCTGGACATGCTCCAGCTGAAGGGCACGGACCCGGCCAACGGCGACTGGTCCCCGCAGGTCACCATGTCGTCGCTGGACACCGCCAAGCTGCTGATGCTCCTCAACGGCGTCTCCGGCACGGCGTGGACCGCGCCGAACGGCAAGCCGGTCACCAGTGACATCCTCAGCAGGTCCGCCCGCGAGTACTTCCTGAAGGAACTCGGCGACCAGGGCTGGAACAACGTCCTGTCGACGACCAACTACTGCGGCTACACCTACCCGACCCAGGGCATGCCGCAGCGGATCTCGCAGCGGTGGATCGGCCCGGACGGGACCGTGACGGTCAACCAGGATCCGACCGACGGCAAGTACCTCTACCCCGTGCAGCCGTGCCAGGACGCCGCGCAGGTGACGTTCGCCCACAAGACGGGGCTCACGGCGGTCGCGGCCGGTGACGCGGGCATCGTGCACTCCCTGCCCGGCCAGGCGAAGCGCGACTACATCATCGTCGCGTTCAGCAACCTCGGCTGGCGCTACCAGGACACGAACCGTCCGAACCCGGGCGTCCAGCCCGCGGTGAACCGCACCGAGAAGTTCGCCAAGCTCGGCCGCGCGATGGACCAGTACGAGGCCCAGCGCTAGCCGTACCGTCCCCAGCGGTCCGGTAAGGGCGCCGCGGGGCGCGGATCTCAGAACGAGGGAGGGGCCGGACATCCGGCCCCTCCCGCATTTCACGGAGTGATCACGGCGACGGTAGGGGACCCTCCCCGGCCAGGCTGGGGGCTGCGGCACGACTCGAGTAAGAGCCCACCGGTGAGGGGGCGAAGATTACGCGAAAGGTCTTCCGTGAGATTCTCTCGTGAGTCGGCTGGTGGTTGGGCGGCGTCCAAGGCGGAACAGGAGACCCGTGACTCACGCTGAGGCACAACCCGCACCAGAGTCGGGCGCCGCATCCACTACGGCGTCGATTCGCCCCGCTCGTTCCGCCACCCCGCCGACGACCGGCCGGCGCACCATCGGTGATTCCGGCATCTGCAGATGAGAGGCACACCAGACCATGACGGCGACATCAGGCCAGCGACCCACCGCTGCGGATCCGGCGGTCGCCGGGCGAGCAGCGGAGGAGGATCTGCGGGCGTTGTTCGGGCAGTCCATCGCCGTTTTCGCGTCGCTTGCGGGGCCGACGCACCTGCTGGAGACGGCGAACCCGGCGTTCTTCGCCACCATCGGTGAAGAACGGGCTCGCACCGGGGTCCCGCTCGTGGACCTGATGCCCGAACTGGTCGGTCAGGGCTTCATCGCTCTGCTGGACCAGGTCTACCGCTCGGGCGAGCCCTACGTCGGCCGTGACGCCCGGGTCGTGCTGGGCAGCGGCCCGCACGCGCGGGAGGCGTTCTTCGACTTCACCTACGAGCCGCGCCGAGACGCCGACGGCAACGTGACCGGGATCCATGTGATCGGCGTGGAGACCACCCAGGTCAAGCATGCCCAACGGCTGATGGCCGAACACCGTGCCCTGCTGGAGCAGATCGCCCGTCAGGCACCCCTGACCGAGGTGCTCGATGGGATGGCCCGCTGTATCGAGGATCTCGCACCGCAAGACGTGCTCGTCTCCGTTCTGCTCACCGATCCCGACGGCCGGCACCTGCGCCACGGCGCCGCGCCCAGCCTGCCTGACTTCTACAACCAGGCCATCGACGGCATCGCCATCGGTGAAGGCGTCGGCTCCTGCGGCACCGCCGCTCACCGGCGGCAACCGGTCATCGTCACCGACGTCACCGCCGACCCGCTTTGGACCGACTTCCGGCACCTGGCCGACCAGGCGGGACTGGCCGCGTGCTGGTCCACGCCGATTCTGGCCAGAGACGGCGGCCTGCTGGGCACCTTCGCCATGTACCACCGCGTCCCGCGCGTCCCGCAGGACACCGACCTCGCCCTCACCCGGGTCTTCGCCGGCACCGCGGCCCTGGCCATCGAACGCCACGACAACGAGCAGGCGCGACGAGCCGCCGAAGAAAGCGCTAAAGCAGCTCGTGATGAGCTGGCCGAGGCGATACGCGCGGAGCGGCGATTGCGCGCTGAGGCCGAGCAGCGCGCTGCCGCCGCCGCGGAACTCGCCGCCCGGATGCGCGCCGCCGCGGCCGCACAGGCCGCCGCGCCGCACCCCGAACGCTGCCAGCTCGGCGGCGCCGGCGGGTGCACCGCACCGGCCGAGATCAAGATCGCCGATTCGTGGGGCGACGCGGCGTGGGGCTGCACCGCCCATGTCGAGGAAGCCCTCATCAACGTGCGGTCGGTGTTCATCGCCAACGAAGAACCCGACGGCCTGGCCGCCTACCTCAACCGCTGACCGGCGTCCGGGGCGCTCCACGACGAGATCCCAGGAGACGCTCCGGCACTGGCGAGGCCCTCGCGATCCGGCGACGCGACAGGACGCGCTGGAGGAGGTTCCGGCGCTGTCCGGAGGCTACGTGCTGGAGACCCGCGAAGGCCGGTGTCTCGCGCTCCCCGGTTGCTGCGGCGACCTCGGTGACCTCGGCGAATGGCGGACGGCCCTCCGGCATGACGACCCGGCGCCCGCCACGCTGTGGATCGGTCATCCCTGGCTGCTGGTGAGCGGCGACGGGTCCGTGCTGACACTGAGCGGACCCGTCGAGGACGGCGCGGCACCCGCCTCGGTGGTCGCGCGGATCGCGCGGAACGCCCTCACCGAGGCGGTCGCCGCGGCGGAACGGGAGGTCGCGCGTTTCGCCGGACACCTCCGCGCCGTCTGCGCGGACCTCGTAGGCGCGGAGGCGGCGCCGCCGGTGGCGAGCGCGCTCATCGGGTGAGCCGGGCGTCGCCGGTTCCCGTCGAGGGTCACCGAACGCCGCACGGCACCGCAGCTCGGGAGGCATGCTCGTACGGGCCTCCGTGCGTCACGGTCCCGGCTGATGCCGCCGGCGGCCGGCCGGGTCTGCGCCGTGGAGAGAGCGCGAGCCCCGGGTCGGCCGTCGCGGCGTGACCCGGGGCTCGGCGGCGTCGACGGGTCAGTTGCGCCAGACGCGGCGGCGCCGGCTGCTCAGCGGTTCGGTCGAGGCCCAGACCCGGCGCCAGTCGGCGACCTCGGTCGGCTTGTCGCCGTCCTCGCGCACCGCGCCGGGGCGGGTCGGCTGGGAGCCGCCCGGGACCTCGAGACGGTCGTCGGCCGCGGCGCGCAGCGCGTCGTACCAGCCCAGGTCCTCCTCGGCGGCCAGCGCGGCGACCGCCTTGGCCATCCGCGCGCGGAACGCCCGGATGTCCTCGCCCTCTTCGGGGACGAGGGGACGGCCGTAGCGTACGGTGACGCGCGGCTTGCCCGGCTGCGGCCAGTTGCGGCCGCGCGGCATCGCGGCGTACGAGCCCCGGATCGCGATCGGCACGCACGGGATGCGCTTCGAGACGCACAGCACCGCGGCGCCGAGCTTGAAGGAGTTCATCCAGCCGTCCTCCGACCGGGTGCCCTCCGGGTACAGCAGCAGGCTCCAGCCGTCGTCGACCAGGTCGAGGGCCAGGCTGCGCAGCCGCTTGGAGCCGTACCGCTCGACGGGGAAGGCGTTGAAGAACACCGCCGTCAGCGTCGCGCGCCAGCGTACGTCGAAGAAGTAGTCCGACGCGGCGCCGACGGCGACCCGGTTGGCGAACCGCTCGGGCAGCGAACCGAGGATCAGCGGGGTGTCCAGGTGGCTGGAGTGGTTCGCCACGAACACCACCGGACCGCGCACGCCGTCGAGGTACTCGGCGCCTTCGATGACCGGGGTGATCTGCCGCCAGGCGACCGGCTTGAGCAGCCCCTTGCGCAGCATGGACCGGGCCGCGACCGCGACCGGCGTCCGAGCCCAGGCGGTCGGGAAGACCTTCTCCTCGGGCTCGACGACGTGCGGCTCGGCCGAGCGGGGCACCGTGGAGCGCCCCCGCCAGTCCCGGCCGTGCCGCAGCAGGCGTACCTCCCGGCGGATGCTCATCGTTCGATCACCTCACGTCCGCGAGTGCCAGCGGCGGGGCGTGCAGGTAGGAGATCGACGGGCTGCCGCCGACGGTGTCCTTGGCCATCTCGAGCGCGTCGGCGAGGGTGGTCGCCGCCCGGAAGCCCATCCGCTGGGTCGTCTTGCGGTTGCCGCCCACGAAGATGACGTCGCCGAGGTGCTGCAGCGCGTGCGCCCCCCAGTACCACATGTAGAACGGGTGCACGCCGTGGTAGGCGTAGCTGTTGCGGTACAGCTGGATGTACCACGGGTCCGTCGCGAACTGCTCCTCGTACTTCGTCTCCAGGAGCACCGGGTCGGTGCTCTCGGTGAGGATCTCCTCGAAGAAGTCGATGTAGCTCGGGTGGTGCACCGGGTGGAACTCGTTCGGCACCGGGTGGTAGAAGATCGCCACGCCGCCCTGCCGGACGATCGGCTTGTTCTTGTACAGGTTGAAGAAGTAGCCGAGCCCGAGCGACATCACCAGGATCGGGTTCATCACCGAGTTGACGTTGTACGGGCAGATGTACGGCAGGCCCCAGATCGCGATGTCGGACTGGCCGTTCACCTCGGTGAGCTGCTGCCGGTGGACGTTCTGCAGCGTCAGCGGGTGCACCTCGGACTGCAGGCCGGCGTGCACGCCGGTCACGCCGTACGGCGCGGCGGTGTTCTGCCAGATGCGCCGCCGCGTCTTCTTCGGCATCAGCTCGTTGGCCCGCTTGACCGCGAGGTAGGTCGCCTGGTCGCGGACGTTCCACTCCCACTCGCGCTTGTTCAGGAAGCCCATCGAGGAGGGGAAGGTGTCGTTGTTGAGCGTCGTCTCGATCGTGAAGACCTTGACGTGCTCGTCGATCAGGCCCTTCATCCGCTCGTACGAGTGGTGCATCGCGGAGTTCGGCGGGTCGTTGAAGGAGTTCGAGTGCCGCAGCGTGTGCACGTTGTGGTGGTGCCGCAGGCTGCGGTAGCTCGCCAGACCGACCGACACGGACTTCGCGCCGCCGCTCATCGCGGTCAGCGTGATGTTGACGTAGACGATCAGGTCGCTCTCGGCGGCGCGCCGGTTGATCTCGACGTCCTCCCCGTGGCGGGTCTGGCCCATGTGGAGGAGGTTGTCGTGGTCCTCGGCGTCGTGGTTCTTCAGGTGCTCCGGGAAGAACGCGTGGAACACCCGGTCGCCGACGGTGCGCCGCAGCTCCGCCGGGGTCATCCGGCGGTGCAGGGCGTTCGCCGCGATCAGCTCGACGTCGTCGACGCCCTTGGCCGCCGCCATCTCCAGGACCTGCTCGATGATGCGCTGCCGCACGTCCGGGGTCTGCATCTGGGGCAGCGGCAGCGACAGGTCGTCGAAGACGATCGTCAGCCGCATGCCGGCGCGCAGCAGCTCCGGCAGCGGCTCGGTGCCGTGCGGGTTCAGCAGCGCGTGCCGGATCGCGGCGTCGACGTCGCGGATTCCGGGCAGGGAGTCCGGCGGGTAGATGACCTTGGACCCGAGCGGCAGCCGCTCCAGCCGGAAGCCCTCGCCCTGGTGCATGACGAGCGGTGGCGTCCGCTCATCCACATCGAGTACGAAGCCTGGTCTGCTCACTCGTAGTTCCTTTCCAAACCAACCTGCACGCGGCCTACCTCCCGGTCCTTATGCATCAATTCGCCTACCGCGCCAGGTCGAAGGCGACTTTGACGGTTCCCAGCCGCCCGGAGTCGGCCGCGTGGTTCAGCGCCTCCCGCCAGCGGGCGAGAGGGTAGGTCGTACCGACGTAGCCGTCCAGCGGAGCCGAGCCGGCGAGCCGGAGCGCGTCGTCGAAGTCGGCCCCGTCGGCGCCGGAGCAGTACGCCCCGACCAGCTCGAGCTCGCGGAACCACAGCGGCGTCAGGTCGACGCCGCCGGACGGCATGCCCGACATCACGACCGTACCCCCGGCCCGCGCGAGCCGCAGGGACGTGTCCAGGCCGCTCGCGCCGCCGGTGCACTCGAAGACGGTGTCGACGCCGCCGAGCAGGAAGTCCGCGCCCATCTCCGGCGTGTGCATCCGCGCCGTGGTGACGCGCCGCAGCGCGCGTACGGCCTTGCGGGGCTCGATGACGGCGGTCGCGCCGAGGGCCTTGGCCTTCTCCTTCTGGTGCCCGTGCTTGGCGATGACGTACACCGCGCCGACCTGGGTCAGCTCCCGCAGGGCGAGCAGCGTCAGCAGCCCGACGGTGCCGGCGCCGACCACCACGGCCGTGGAGTTCGGCTCGATCGGCACCCGGCGCACCGAGTGCACCGCGCAGGCGAGCGGCTCGGCGAGCACCGCCCGCTCGTCGGGCAGGTCCTCGGGCACGACGTGCAGCTGGCTCTGGTGCGCGACCATCTGCCGGCTCCAGCCGCCTCCGGTGTCGGCGCAGGTGCCGGTCTGGATGCCCGCCGAGATGCGGCCGGCCGTGACGTGGTCGCAGCGGCTCTGCTGGCCGGAGGCGCACCAGCGGCAGGGCTCCAGGCCCCGCACGGCGCACGACAGCACCGGGTCGAGGACGACGCGGCTGCCCTTCGGCACGCCGGGCAGCTCGTCCATGGTCCGGCCGACCACCTCGTGCCCCGGCACGAACGGCATGGACGTCATCGGCGACAGGTACGGCGAGGAGTGCCCGGTGAGCAGGCTCAGGTCGGAGCCGCAGATGCCGGACAGGACCGGCGTGACGCGCGTCCAGCCGTCGCCGGGCAGCTCCGGGGCCTGCCGGTTGACCAGGCGCAGCGGCGCGACGTTCCCGGCGACCATGCCGCTGAGCCGGCTTCCCATCCGGGTGGCGGTCAGGCCGCGGGCGGCGACGAACCGGCTCGGCGAGCGGTGGTACTCGAGCGCGAGGATCATCGGGCGGACCTCGCTCCCACGGTGTCGATCAGCACGTCGCCCCGTCCACGGGTATGGGCGCCCCATTCTTGGATGCGCCAGTGCTTGCGCTTGGCATGGCGGTACAGCGAGGGGTCCGGGTTGACCGCGTTCGGGTTGCCCACGGCCTCCAGCAGCGGCCGGTCGGAGTAGCTGTCCGCGTAGGCGTACGACTGGGACAGGTCGAGCCCGGCGTCGGCGGCGTGGCGGCGCAGCCACGCGGCCCGCGCCTCGTCCACCAGCGGCGGCGCGTCGAGGTATCCCGTCAGCACGCCGTCGCGCTCGTGCATCCGGCTGGCGACGACCTCGTCGAACAACGTCGAGAGGGGCTCGATGAACACGTCGATCGTGCCGGTGATGAGGATGGTCTTGTGACCGGCCGCGCGGTGCGCCCGGATCCTGCGGACCGCCTCCGGCATGACCCGCTGCAGCACCGCCTCGCCGAGCACGTCGCCCACGAGCGCGCGCAGCTCGGCGACGTCGGCGCCCTGGTAGCGCCGCAGGAACGCCCGGACGAAGTCGCCCCGGTCGCGCCGCTCGGCCCGCAGGTAGCGCGGCAGCGAGCGGGCGAGGTCGGCGAGCTCGCCGCCCCACTGCGAGCGCGGCATCGACGACAGCCGCGCCCACAGGTACGACTCGATGAGGTTCGACGCGATGATCGTGCCCTCGAGGTCGAACACCGCCGCGACGTCGGTGCGCTCCGGCAGCACCGGCTCGGCGCTCTTGCGGCCGCCACCGCGGCCCTTCGAGAAGCCGCGCATCAGCTCGGTGACGCTGGGGGAGTGCACCTCCTGCAGGTAGTGCTCCCAGTCGATGACGGACGGGTCGAAGCCGTGCTCGTCGACGCGGTCGGCCGACACCGTGCGGTGCAGCGCGTGCGTGCGGCTGTCGTCGTAGATGACCTCGGCCTTCGTGTAGGCCTGGTACAGGTCGGAGTAGCGGCGCAGGAAGTCGAGGTTCGTCTGCTGCCGGTGGACCGCGGTCATCCACTCGCGGGTCTTGGCCGACGCGGGGAGCCGCAGCAGCGCGCGCTCGGCCGCGGAGGTGGCCCGCTCGCTGCCGCTCAGCATCATCTCGACCTGACGGCTGCCCGGGAACCGCCACTGCGGAACACGGATGTGGCCGCGCTCGCCGGCCGGCATCGGCTGCCGCCGGAAGTAGTCGCGGACGTTCTCGTACAGGCCGCGGAAGGACAGCGGGTTGCGCGAGCCGGAGCCGACGTGGAAGTAGCCGGGCGTGCCGCGCTCGGGCGGCGTGGCCGCGACCGCGATGGTGGCGTTGACGACCAGGTCGACCGGGATGATGTCGACCACGCTGTCGGGCAGGCCGGGGAACTCCGGCAGGATGCCCCGGCCGTACGCGATGATCAGCGGGTCGGCCATCTTGTAGCCGTCGATCCAGCCGGGGTACGGGTGGCGCAGCGAGCTCTCCACGATCGCCGGGCGGACGATCGACAGCCGCCGCTCGCCCCACAGCTCCTCGGCGGCGCGCTCGCCCAGCGCCTTGGTGAAGGTGTAGACGTCCGGCCAGCCGAGGCTCTGCGCCCGCGCCCGGCCGTAGTCGACGAGGCGGTCGGTGACCCACGACTGCCGGGCGTCCTCGGCCGCCGCGACCACCGACTGCGGGCCGGCCTTGCGGTGCTCGCCCTGCGCCCGCGCCATCGACTTGCGCAGCACCTCCGGCCGCCGCGAGTCGCGCTCGACGTCGGCGTGCGCGGCCAGGGCCTCGGCCAGCTCGGTGCGCCAGTCGACGCCGTGGTCCAGCCGCGCCTCCGGCACGACGCCCTTGCGGACGCCCGCGACGTAGGCGGTGGACACGTGCACGACGTGCGGGTCGGCGCCGGCCTTGTGCAGCGCCTCGTACAGCGTCACGACGCCGGAGACGTTCGTACGGAACGCCTCGTCGATCGGCGGGTCGAAGGACACCGTGGACGCGCCGTGGATGACCACGTCGATGTCGGAGGGGAGGGTCACCTCGCCGAGGTCGCCTTCGATGACGGTGACCCGCTCGGCCGCGATGCGGCGCAGCTCGTCCTCGCCGATCCGCTCCCGCATCGTGCGGAAGACCGGCTTGCGCAGCAGGCCGTCGAAGCGGCGCTGGGCGGACGTGCCGCCGCGCGGCCGGATCAGCACCGAGACGCGCACGTCCGGGTGCGCCGACAGCAGCTTCTCCAGCGTCGCCTGCCCGAGGAAGCCGGTGGCGCCCGTCAGCAGGACGTGGGAGTCACCCAGGGCCGGGAACTCGTGAGGTCGGTCTGGCGTCATCCGCTGTTCTTCTCCGATCATGGGCATGAGCCGTCCCGGCCGCGATCTGACAGGGAAACCCTAACGGTTAATGGACACTCCACGAACGGCCGGACGCGTCACCCGTCGTTCATGTTTCGAACATCTCACCGTCGGGCGCCCGGTGTCGGCGGCCGGGAACGGCGAGCAGGACAGGGGTCCGCGTCGCCGTCGTGTCGCACGCGTGAGCGGCGCGTCGCGGGCGGACACGTGTCACCGTCGGATCGTTTCACGCGGGCGGCGAGTCGCGGACGGGCGGATGTCACCGTCGCGTCGTCTCACGGGGGCGGCCGGACGCGGCGCGTCGAGAATGGGCCGGTGTCACCGTGGGCTCGCGCGTCAGCGCTCGACGGCGGCGAGCCGGTCGTTCATGGAACCGGACCGGAACACCTCGACGCGGATCGGCGCGGCGGTGAACCCGGCCGCGCGGATCGCGGCGTGCACGGCCTCGTCGTCGCGGGCGCGGCCCACCAGGTCGGGGTCGACCTCCAGGCGCACCGCGTCGCCCAGGTCGCGGACCCGCAGGTCCCGGAGCGCGTCGCCGAACAGCGCGCGCACGGCCTTCTCCGCCCGCTCGATCCGGGCCAGCCGCGCCGAGGTGACCTCGATGCCGTACGCGACGCGGCTCGCCATGCACGCCGCGGCCGGCTTGTCCCACACCGGCAGGTCCCAGTGCCGGGCGATGGCGCGCACCGCGTCCTTGTCCAGGCCCAGGTCGGCCAGTGGCGTGCGGGCGCCGCGCTCGGCGGCGGCGCGGATGCCGGGCCGGAATCCGGCGACCACGTCCGAGGCGTTGGTGCCGGTCGTGATGGTGGTGAAGCCCAGGTGGTCGGCGAGGGCGTTCGCGGTGTCGAGCAGGACGCTCTTGCAGAAGTAACAGCGCTGCGGGCCGTTCTCCCGGTATCCGGGCACCTCCAGTTCGGAGGTGGCGGGCGTGTGATGCGTCACGCCCAGGTCCGCGCAGAACCGCCGGGCCGCCTCGAGTTCGGCGGCCGGGAGCGAGGGCGACACGGCCGTGACCGCCGCGACCCGCTCGGGGCCGAGCGCGCGCGCCGCCGCCGCGAGTACGACACTGGAGTCCACGCCGCCGGAGAACGCCACGAGCGTTCTGCCGTAGCCTGCCATCTCGGTCAGCAGTGAGTCGGAGAGGACAACGACGTCCACCATGCAACCCCGATCCGTTGAGGAACAGAGATGACGGTATCTCAGCCGGACGGCGTCGCCGATCTCGGCTTCGCGCGGCTCGACGTCGACCGCGCCGCCCGGACCGGCGACCCGGAGGTGGTGTTCGGTCAGGGCAAGACGCCCGACCAGATCGTCGCCGCGCTCCGCGCCCTGCACGAGGCGCACCCGGACCGCGCCGTGCTCGCCACACGGCTCTCGGACGAGGCGGTCGCGGCGTGCGCGGAGCGGCTGCCGGACGCCGACGTCGACCCCGTGGGCCGCACGGCGGTGCTGGGCACCGCCGAGACGCGGGGCACCGTGGCCGTCGTCGCCGCGGGCACCTCCGACCTGCCCGTCGTGCGCGAGTGCGCGACCGCCGTGCGGGTCTTCGGCGCCGAGCCCGACGAGATCGTGGACGTCGGCGTGGCGGGCCTGCACCGGCTGCTCGCCCAGCGCGACCGGATCGCCGAGGCCGACGTGGTCGTCGCGGTGGCGGGCATGGAGGCGGCCCTGCCGTCGGTGCTCGGCGGGCTCGTGGGCGTACCGCTGATCGCCGTGCCGACGAGCGTGGGCTACGGCTGGAACCTCGAAGGCGTCACGGCCTGGCTGGCCACGGTCAACAGCTGCGCCCCCGGGATCGTCTCGGTCAACGTCGACAACGGCTTCGGCGCCGGGGTCGCCGCCGCCCGCATCGCCCGTCGCACCGCGCAGGCGCCCCGGTGACCCCGGAGAGCCGGGTGAGCGCGGCAAGCCGGGTCAGTACGGCGAGCCGGGTGAGTACGGCGAGCCAGGTGAGCGCGGTCAGCCGGGTGAGCCGGCGAGTCGTCGTGCCGCGCAGGGCGGGACGGGGGCCCCGATGAAGACGCTGTGGGTGGACGCGGGCAACGGCGCGGCCGGTGACATGTTGCTCGCCGCCCTGATCGACGCCGGCGCCGACCTGGAGGCCGTACGCTCCGGCCTGCGCGGTCTCGCCGTCGAGCCCATCGACGTGGCGGTGAGCCAGGTGCGCCGGCACGGGCTGCGCGCCGTGCACGCCGACGTACGGGCGCCGCGCAGCGACGTCTCCCGGAACCTCGCCGACGTCACCGCGATCCTGACCGCCGCCGCGCTCCCGGACGAGGCGAGGGCGTTCGCGCTCGCCGTGTTCGAACGGCTCGCCCACGCCGAGGCGCGGGTGCACGGCGTGACCCTCTCGGAGATCCACTTTCACGAGGTCGGCGCGCTCGACGCGATCGCCGACGTCACCGGCTGCGCGCTGGCCCTGCACGACCTCGGGCTGCTCGGCTCCGCCGTCCGCGTCGTGTCGCCGGTCGCGGCGGGCTCCGGGGTCGTCCGTGCCGCGCACGGCCCGCTGCCCGTGCCGGTGCCCGCCGTCCTGGAGCTGCTCACCGAGGCCGGCGCGCCGATGCGCGCGCACTCGGCCGCGATGGAGCTGTGCACCCCGACCGGCGCCGCGCTGCTCGCCACGCTGGCCACCGACTGGGGTCCGGCCCCGGACTGCGTGCCGCGCGCGACCGGCACCGGCGCCGGCCGCGCCGACCCCGAGGGCCACCCGAACGTCCTGCGCGTGCTGATCGGGGAGGCAGCCGACGCCTCCGGGTGGTCGGCCGCGGAGATGCGCCGGGTCGACACGACCGTCGACGACCTGGACCCCCGGCTCTGGCCCGACGTGCTGGAGGCGCTGCGCGCCGCTGGAGCGGCCGACGCCTGGTGCACCCCCGCGCTCATGCGCAAGGGCCGGCCCGGTCAGGTGCTGAGCGTCCTCGTGGACCCGGACCGGCTCGACGCGGTGTGCCGCGTGATCTTCGCGGAGACGACCAGCCTCGGCGTCCGCGTCTCACCCGTGGAGCGTCGCTTCCTGCGCCGCGACCAGGTCACGGTGCCGGTGGCCGGGGGAGAGGCGGTCGCGGTGAAACGCGGCCTGCTGGACGGTGAGGTCGTGACCGCCCAGCCGGAGTACGACGACGTCCGCGCCGCCGCCGAGCGCACCGGCCGCCCCGTACGGGAGGTGCTCGCCGAGGCGCGCGCCGCCGCCCGTGACCTGGACGCCGCTCGCTTCGAACGGCGGCCCGACGGCGAGTGACGCTAGGCGGACCGGCTGACGCCGTCGAAGTCGGTGGAGGCCGACAGCTCGGCCCATGCCACCATCTCGCGCTCGAAGGCGTCGCGTCCGGCCTGGACGAACCGAAGCGCGTCGGCGCCGAGCAGCAGGCGCGTCGGCGGCTGGTCGGCCGCCACGATTCGCAGCACCGCGGCCGCGGCCTTGTCCGGGTCGCCCGGCTGGTGCCCGCTGCCGTGGATGCGCCGGGCGCGCAGCGGCTCGAACAGCTCGTCGTAGTCGGCGATCACACGGGGTGCGCGGATCATCGAGCGGCCGGCCCAGTCGGTCCGGAAACTGCCCGGCTCGACGGCGGTGACGTGGATGCCGAAACCGGCGACCTCCTTGCCGAGTGCTTCGAGGATGCCCTCCACCGCGAACTTGCTGCCGTGGTAGAAGCTGAGGCCCGGGAAGGTGACCAGCCCGCCCATCGAGGTGACGGCGATGATGTGGCCCGAACGGCGCTTCCGCATGTGCGGCAGCACGGCCTTGATCACCGCCACGGTTCCGTAGACGTTCACCTCGAACTGACGGCGAAGGTCATCCATCGACGACTCCTCGAAGAGGCCATCATGGCCGTACCCGGCGTTGGCGACGAGGACGTCGACCGGGCCCAGGTCGCGCTCGGTCTCGTCCACGACCGTGTCCACCGCGTCATGGTCGGTCACGTCCAGGATGCGGGCGTGCGCGTCGCCGGCGAGCGCCTCAAAGGCCCGTCCGTCGGCGGGCGTGCGCACCGTGCCCACCACCCGGTGGCCCGCGGCCAACGCCGCGCGCGCGAGTGCGCGGCCCAGGCCGGTGCTGACGCCGGTGATCAGGAATGTCTTGGTGTCCGACACAGGAGTTCCCTTCGTGCGATGCGAACAGCGGCCGACCGGGGCGGTCAGGCCCCGGTCGGTCGCGACACGTTCCACTTCAGCACCGGAATCGGCCGCCGATCGACTTGCGGGGGGTCCGCTTCGCCCCGGGGACAGCCGGACCGGGGCACTGCCAGTCCCCCCTTTCGCCGGCCGTCGGGGCAGTCTTGGGCCCTATC
This sequence comes from Actinoallomurus sp. NPDC052274, assembly GCF_040679475.1. NCBI lineage: Bacteria > Bacillati > Actinomycetota > Actinomycetes > Streptosporangiales > Thermomonosporaceae > Actinoallomurus > Actinoallomurus sp. NPDC052274. Next base: position 175,450 of record NZ_JBFAUT010000009.1, on the reverse strand, counting down.
GTGAACGGCATGGACCGCAACACAGCTCTCGGTGAGTTCCTCCGCTCTCGGCGGGCACGGATCACCCCGCGCCAGGCGGGCCTGTCCGACGACGGCGGCTCTCGGCGAGTGCCAGGACTGCGCCGCGAAGAGATCGCGCAACTGGCGGGCGTGAGCGTCGACTACTACGTACGCCTGGAACGCGGACGCCGGCTGAACGTCTCCGAGACCGTGCTGGACGCCATCTCCCGCGCGCTACGCCTCGATCCCGTCGAACGCACCCATCTGTTCCAGCTCGCCAAGCCCGCCACAGGCAGGCCCCGCCGCACGGCGACGCGTCCGCAGCCGGTCCGCCCGGGGCTGCGCGACCTGCTCCGGATCCTCGAGCACACCCCCGCCCTTGTGCTGGGGCGGCGACTGGACGTACTTGCGTCCAACCAGATGGCACGTGCGCTGCTCACCGACTTCGACGCGCTGCCGTACCGCGAGCGGAACCTGGTGCGGTTCATGTTCTGCGACGAGACCGCCCGCTCGCTGTACACCCACTGGGACACCCACGCCCAGGACATTGTCGCCTCGCTCCGGCTCTACGCCGGACGCCATCCCCACGATCCACTGCTGGCCGAACTCGTCGGCGAACTCTCGATCACGGATGAGGACTTTCGCCGCTGGTGGGCCGACCAGAACGTGTATCGGCACACGCATGGCAGCAAACACTTCCACCACCCGATCGTCGGCCCGCTCACCCTCAATTACGAGTCCCTCACCCTGCCCGCCGACCCGGACCAGCGGCTGAGTGTCTACACCGCCGAGGCAGGCTCCAGCTCCGAACAGGCGCTTCGGCTACTGGCCGCGTGGATACGGCAGCCCGAGACCTCGCACGGGCGGCACGCAGATCATTAGACGTCCGCCGGTCCGCGAGGAGCGGTCGGCCGTAGTGGCCGCGTTCGCCGCTGCCCGATCGCCGAGACGGCGATATGTTCGCTTTGCTGTCCCCTGTCTCATTGGTAATCGACCGGGTGATTTGAATCTCACGTGGGTTGAGATGCGGCCAGGTAAGGCTAGCCTTATCAGCATTAGGCTGCTGGAGGTTGGATGACTTTGCGGGGCTGCGCGGTCGGGTCGCGTCTCGAGGTGTGCCGGGTCACCGGCGACCGGCGGCACCGGCGGCGTCTCATCGAGCTGGGCTTCGTGCGGGGCGCCGTCCTGTCGGTCATCGGAAGAGGAACGATGGGCGGGCTGGTCCTCGCCCTGGGCGACTCGCGGATCGCGGTCGACTCATTCACCGCGGAGACCCTTCTCGTCAAGCCCGCCGATGTCTGAGCGCCCGCTGACCCGGCTGGTCCTGGAGAAGCCCTGCTGCGACGCCGACGCCCCGGGCGTCGACGAGGGGCACGCGCGGGTGGCGCTCGTCGGCAACCCCAACGTCGGTAAGTCGACGCTGTTCAACATCCTCACCGGGGCTCGCCAGCGGGTCGGCAACTGGCCCGGCAAGACCGTCAGCGTCGCGCGCGGCACCTGGCGGACCCCCGACGGCGAGATGACGCTCATCGACCTGCCCGGCACCTACAGCCTGCTGCCCGACTCACCGGACGAGGCGCTGACCCGCGACCTGCTGGTCGACCGGGGGATGGACGACCGCCCCGACGTCGTCGTGCTCACCCTCGACAGCGCCAACCTGGCCCGGAACCTCTACCTGCTCGCCCAGGTCATGGAGACCGGCGTGCCGATCGTCGTGGCCCTCACGATGGTCGACATCGCCGAGAGCCGCGGCATCCGGATCGACGTCGGCCGGTTCGCCGAGCTCATCGGCGCGCCGGTCGTCCCCGTCGTGCCGCGCCAGAACCGCGGGCTGGACGCGCTGCGCACGGCCGTCGCGGGCGCGCTCGCCGAGCGCCGCCCACCGGGCGAGCCGGACCTCGGCGAGGACGTCGAGGCGGTCCTGGCGGACGTCGTCGCCCTCCTGCCCGCCGAAGCGCTGCTGCGGTACCCGGAGCGATGGACGGCCACCGCCCTGCTCACCGGCGAGACGGTCCCGGGCGTGCCGGAAGAGGTCGGCGCGCTGGCGCGGGCCGCCGGCGCGGGCCTGCTCGCCGAGGACGAGGCGGACGACCTGGACGACCTCGAGATCGTCGTGGCCGAGCAGCGGTACGCCTGGGCGCACCGCCTGATCGCCGAGACGGTCCGCCGGAAGGGCGACGTACGGGCCACGGTGTCCGACCGGGTGGACCGGGTGCTGACCTCCCGCTGGGTCGGCCTGCCGATCTTCCTCCTCGTCATGTGGGGCGTGTTCATCCTCACGACGAAGGCCGCGGCGCCGCTCCAGAGCGGCCTGCAGGACCTCATCGACGGACCGGTCACCGGCGGCGCGGGACACGCCCTGCGCGGGGTCTCGGCCCCGGTGTGGCTGTCCGGTCTGGTGCTGAACGGCATCATCGGCGGTGTCGGCCAGCTGCTCAGCTTCGTGCCGCTGATGGCGATCATGTTCGTGCTGCTGTCGGTGCTGGAGGACTCCGGTTACATGGCGCGGGCGGCCTTCGTCGTCGACCGGCTGATGCGCCTGATCGGCCTGCCCGGCCGGGCGTTCCTGCCGCTGGTCGTCGGGTTCGGCTGCAACGTGCCCGCCCTGGCCGGCACGCGCATCCTGGCGGACCGGCGGCACCGCCTCCTGACCGGCCTGCTGATCCCCTTCGTGAGCTGCAGCGCCCGCCTCACGGTGTACGTCCTGGTGGCGGGCGTCTTCTTCGGCAGCAACGCGGGCACCGTGGTGTTCGCGATGTACGTCCTGTCCATCGTCCTGGTCGTCGGCATGGGCCTGCTGCTGCGGGGCACCCTGTTCCGCGGCATGAGCTACGAACCACTGGTCCTGGACCTGCCGCCGTACCGCCTGCCGACCCTGCGGGTCATCGGCGCGCAGACCTGGCAGAAGCTCTGGGCGTTCCTGCGGACCGCGAGCGGCCTCATCGTCGCGACCGTCACCGTCGTGTGGCTGCTCTCCTCGATCCCGGCCGGCGGCGGCCACGGCGGGTTCGGCAGGACTCCCATCGAGCACAGCCTCTTCGGCGGCACCTCCCGGGCCGTCGCCCCGGCGTTCGCCCCCGCGGGCTTCGGCGACTGGCACCCGTCCGCGGCCCTGATCACGGGCTTCGTCGCCAAGGAGGCCGTCGTCTCGACGGTCGCCCAGACGTACAGCATGGGCGAGCCGTCCGACAACCACCGGGCCGGGAGCCTCGGGCCCGCCCTGCGGCAGACGTTCGAGCGGACCTCTCACGGCCATCCGATCCCGGCCGTGCTGGCGTTCATGGTCTTCCTGCTGGCGTACACGCCGTGCATGACGACCGTCGCGGCGCAGCGCGCCGAACTCGGCGGCCGGATGACCCTGTTCGGCATCGGCATGCAACTGGTGGTCGCCTGGCTGCTCGCGGTCGCCGTCTTCCAGATCGGAGCGCTTCTCCTGTGAGCGAGCGAATCATCAGCACAGCGTCTCTGGTCGCCCCTCCGGCGAAGGAGGTCGCATGAGCGCTTTGCGGCAGATTCTGAAGGAGATCACGACCTCTCGCGGGGCGAGCCTGGACGAGATCGCCCGCCGCGTCGGCGTCAGCCGCGAGGAGGCCGAGTCGATGGTCGACTACTGGGTCCGCAAGGGCCGGCTGTCGGCCGAGGACCTGGCGGCCGCCTGCCCGAGCGGGGGCTGTGGCGGCTGCCCCCAGGGCGACGACGGCAAGCCGGGCTGCGGGACGCGGCGCGACGGCCCGGTGCTGCTCGCCATCAGCGTGCGCCGCCCCTGACCGGCACTCCGCGAGCTGCACCAGGACGGCCCGGCCCAGCGGAGGCCGCCGCCGCGCGAGGGACTCCGGGGTCGCGTTGGGCATGGGGTACGCGCCGGCCGCCGCGCACGGAGACGGAAGAGCGCGGCCCGGACCGCCCGGCCGTACTCGCGAAGACGGCGGTCATCCGTGCCCGGCCCGGCTGGTCCAGCGCAGGAAGATCCAGGCGAGCGCCGCGACCCCGGCCGCCAGGGCGTACATCACGGACGGGCCCGCGCCGAGGGTCGCGCCGCCGAGGGCGGTGCCGGCGCCGATCCCGACGTAGATCGATGAGGCGTTGAGCGAGACGGCGAGCGGAGCCTCCTGCGGCGCGGCGGCGATGAGGCGGTGCTGCTGCGGGGGAGTCTGCGTCCAGGTGCTCGCGCCCCACAGCAGCACCAGCGCCCCCGCGCGGCCGCCGCGCTTCGGACACCGGTCGCGGCGACGAGTCCGAGCGCCGCCAGGGACACGGCCATGGCGAGGTAACCGCCGCCCAGCACGCGGACCGGCCCCCACCGGTCCGTGGCGTAACCGGCGACGAGGTTCCCGGCCACGGCGCCCGCGCCGTACAGGAAGAGCATCAGGACCATCGAGCCGTCCGGCAGGCCGACGCCGCGCAACGCCGGGACGCTGTAGGCGTACACCGTGTAGCTCGCCCCCATGCCCAGGACGGTCAGCGGCAGCACCGACGCCACGGCGGGTCGCCGCAGCAGTGCCAGGCGGGCCCGCAGCGGGACGCGCGGTCCACCGGGCAGGGACGGCATGATCCAGCAGACGCCGACGGCGGCGACCAGGGAGAGCGCCGCCACCAGGCCGAGCGCCGTACGCCAGCCGAACCAGTGCCCGGCCAGGTCGCCCAGCGGCACCCCGATCGCGGTCGCGACGGTCAGCCCGCCCACGACCACGGCCAGCGCGCGCGCCCGTTTCGCCGGGCGGACCAGGGCGGCGCTCACCGCGCCGGCCCCCGGTGTGTAGACGGCGGCGCCCGCCGCCGCCAGCACCCGGCTCGCGATCAGCAGGGGCAGGTCCGGCGCGAGCGCCGACGCGAGGTTGGCGACGCCGAGCACGACCAGCGCGCCGGCCAGCAGCGCGCGGCGCGGCAGCCGCGCCGTCGCGGTCGCCAGGACCGGCGCCAGGACGGCGTACGCGACGGCGAACACCGTCACCGACTGCCCCGCCGCGCCGACGGAGACGTGCAGCGCACGGGCCATGGACGGCAGGAAGCCGGCCACGATGAAGGCGTCCGTCCCCACGGCGAAGGTCCCCAGCGCCAGGACCAGCGTGGAGGCCAGGCCACCCGCCGTCGCCCGCTCGGCATCGCGATCAATCAGGATATTCGACATCCAGATTCACCCTACACGTCGTTCCCTGCTCGTTCGCCGAGATTTCGATCAGCCGTTGACGCGCTCGTGCCAGCGCCGGGCCCGGGCGGGGGCGGAGGGCGGCGCCTCGGCCATCAGGTCGGCGATCGTCTGGGCGGCCAGCTCGCGCCGCCACGCCAGCTCCGCCCGGCGCATCGCGACGGAGACGCCGCACGCGTGCCGGAACTCGCTCGCGGGCGCCTCCGCGCCCGCCCCCCGCTGCCGGATCTCGGTGCAGCGGAACGCCTCGTCCGGCCCCTCGAGCGCGGACACCACGTCCATGAGCGTGATCTTCTCCGGGGGCCTGGCCAGGCGGAACCCGCCGCGCGCTCCGGCGGTCGAGGTCAGCACACCGGCCCGTACGAGCGCCTGGAGGCGTTTGTTCAGGTACGCGGGCGGCAGCTCGAACCACGCCGCCAGCTTCGCCGTCGACAGCGGCTCGTCATCGCCGATCCAGGCCAGCGCCAGACAGCAGTGCAGGCCCCACTCGACCCCTTCACCCATTCGCACGGACCTGGATGTTACATGTCCATGATTTTCTATGGAAGTCGTGTCACGTCCGGCGCTACGGTGCGGGCCATGACCGATGTCGTCGGCCGCCCGCTGCTCTTCCTCGACGTCGACGGACCGCTGATCCCGTTCGGGATCGAGCCTGGGCCGGAGCCCGCAGGGCGGGCGGGGCTCGCTTCACCGGAGCCGGCCACGAACCCGCTCCTGGCCAGGCTCGACCCCGACCACGGAAGACGACTGTCGGCCTTGCCGTGCGACCTCGTGTGGGCCACGACGTGGATGGAGGACGCGAACGACGAGATCGCCCCACGGCTGGGCCTGCCCCAACTGCCGGTGCTGGTCTGGCCCGACTCGTCCGAGGACGATGAGCATGACGGCGGGTTGCACTGGAAGACCCGTGGCCTGGTCGAGTGGGCCGCCGGACGCTCGTTCGTCTGGGTCGACGACGAGATCGCCGACGCGGATCGAACCTGGGTATCCGCGAACCACCGAGGACAGGCTCTCCTGCATCACGTCGATCATCGCCTCGGCCTGACCGACGAGGACTTCGACGCCATCGGCCGATGGTTGACCGCCCACCACTGAAGCGCGGTGGCCCCGACTAGACGTCTTCCAGAACGGTCACCTCGACGCACATGCCGCCGTTCTCGGTGCTACGTGCGGACTTACGCCATTCGGCGCGGTTCAGGTCCATCTTTCCGCTACCACCCTCGTGATGAACTCGACCGACTCCTGTTGTGGCAGGGTGAAAGTCCGGATGGACTCCCAGGTGTGCGACAGAACCGAGATGTCCTCCCGGTTGCTGGTGACCATGCCACGAACGGCCGTTTCCACGTAGGCTACCTCGCCGCCATCGACGGTCGCGAGGGTGAATCCGCCCCCTCTGTGGGGATTGGCGGCGGCGGGAACCACCTGGACGGTTACCAGCGGCGATACGCGGTTTACCAGATATTCCAGCTGAGCGCGCATGACTGCGGCGTCTCCCACCTGGCGATAGAGGGCCATTTCGTCGATGACGCAGCGAAGGGTCGGGGGATTGCTGCGTACGAGGATCTCCTGGCGCTCCAGCCGCGCCGCGACGGCCGCCTCGTCGCCGTTGAGCAGCGCACGGGCGTACTCCTCGCGCTGAAGGAAGCCTGTAACGACCGTGGGCTCGAAGGATCGGAAGCCGGTGGCGGCGCGCTCTTCTTCGAGCCAGGGGCGGAACCAGCCGGGTGGGGTCTCCTCGGTGAGCAGGTCGTAGAGGTCCATGAGGGCCCCCTTCGGCAGGCCGAGCGCCGTCTCGACGGCGTCGACGGCCTTGCGTCTGGGGCGGAGCTGGCCGGTCTCCAGATTGCTCAGCCACCCCTCGGAGTAATTGATCCGCTGGGCGAGCTGCGCCTGGGTGAATCCGGCGGCCTGCCGATAGCGGCGAATCGCCGCGCCGAGTTTGAGCAGCGTTGGGCTGGGGGGAGTGCCCATTTGTACCTCCGCGCCGGAGTTCAGGGTTGCTTCAGGAACTCCTCGGTCCGTTTCGTGGTTCGTGATCCGTATTCGAATGAGTACGCATTGTAGTCGGCGCAGCGCATTGTGGGGAGTCCGATCGAGAACGACGGAAGGGCGGCTCATGGTGTTCCGCGAAATGACCGGGGTGAGAATTCTCGGAGAGCTCGACCTGCCGGGAGCGGCTTCGGAGGTCGGTCGAATGCGCCGCTGGGCGTACGGCATGCTCGTCCCGGCCTACGAGGCGATCGCCGATGACGTCGTGCTCCTCGCCTGTGAATTGACGACGAACGCCATCCGCCATTCGGGCTCCACGAGCGTGACGGTCACGCTGATCTCACTCACCGACGCGATTCGCGTCGAGGTGGCGGACGCCGGAACCTCCGGCGGCGTTCCGCGAATCGCGGAGGCGGGACCGGACGCGACGGGAGGGCGCGGACTGCGCATGGTCGACATCCTGACGGGCGGGCGGTGGGGCACCTACGCCGCCGATTCCGGGCGGGTCGTCTGGTGCGAGACCGCGTTCCCGCATGCGCGGACCGAGGGCGAGGAGCCGACGGCGTGACGCCGGAGGAACGGCTGCGGCGCTCACTCGCCGAGTTCCACGCGACCTCCGCCGGGTGGATCACGCGGCCTTTGGCCTCGGGCCGTCGTTGGGGAAGTACCGTTTGCTCGGAAAAGGCTTCTGCCCGTGGCGCTTATCAGGGCTTTCGTCCTCTCATGGACGGCGGTTCGCCGAGCGTTCCGTACGGCGCGGCAGCGCTCACCGGATAGCCGCCGCCGCTGACGGCGACCGTCTGCCCACCTCTCTAAGAGACGTGCCGGTTTGCTCGGAGAAGGCGCCGCCGCTGGCGCTCATCTGGCACCTTTGGTCCCTTTGGGGTGGCGGTCATCGAGCGTTCCGTACGGAGCGCGTCGAGCGGATGGTCACGCCGGCCATCGCGGTCGGCCGGGGCGCGCGGCGGGCGGGCCGGAGTCCGCCCCGCTACTCTCCGGGGTATGGCGGATGAGCACGTGTTGCAGGATGCCCCCCACCGCGAGGTGGTGCGCGTCGGACTCGTCGACGCGGTCATCGACGTCCAGCGGGAAGGAATCGAGCAGGTCCGCCGGCTGGCCGAGCGGGGATGTGAGCCCCAGGCCGGCTGGGTCGCCGACGGCCTCCTCGATGAACTGACCGACAGGCTGGACTGGAGCCGTGCCCACCGTCACCTGTTCGAGTAGCCGGACCTGCTCATAACGAGGTGGCGTCGAACTGCTGGAGGAGAACGTCGGCCAGGGTTCCGCCCTCGGCGGGCGAGGTACCCTCGCCGAGGGCCTGGTCGGCCCAGATGACCTTGCCGTTGGTCGTGTAGCGGGTGCCCCAACGTTCGGCGAGCTGCGCGACGAGGAACAGGCCGCGGCCGCCTTCGTCGGTGGTTGCGGCGCGCCGCAACCGCGGTGAGGTGCTGCTGCCGTCCGCGATCTCGCAGGTCAGGCAGTGCCCGTAGAGCAGCCGCACCTTGATCGGCGGTGCTCCGTACCGGATGGCGTTGGTGACCAGTTCGCTGAGGATGAGTTCGGTGGTGAAGGCGATCTGCTCCAGCCCCCACTCCCGTACCTTCGCCGCGCACTCGGCCCGCACAGCGGGGACCGCCGCCGCGTCGACCGGAACGTCCCACTCGGCCACGCGCGACCGTGGGAACAACCGGGTACGCGCGACCAGCAGGGCGACGTCATCGGTGGGGTGGGCCGGCGCGACGGAGTCGATCACCGTTTGACACGTCTCCTCCGGAGTGAGCCCCTCCGTGCGCTCCAGGGCCCGGCGCAGCTCATCCAGCCCGGTGTCGATGTCGCGGGTGCGGTCCTCGATGAGCCCGTCGGTGTACAGCACCAGTCGTGAGTCCTCCGGCAGGCGCAGCTCGGTGGTCTCGAAGGGGTAGCCGCCGAGCCCGAGCGGAGGCGAGACCGGCACGTCCGGGCAGGTGACTGTTCCGTCCTGGTCCACCACTGCCGGGCCGGGGTGTCCGGCGCAGGCGATCGTGCAGACGCCCGCCACCGGGTCATAGATCGCGTAGAGGCACGTCGCGCCCGTGACCCCGTCGCCGCCGTGGCCTTCCGCGTCCTGGCCGGTGCTCTCCTCGCTGTCCATCCGCGCGACCAGTTCGTCCAGGTGCCCGAGGACCTCCTCCACGGGCAGGTCCAGGGTGGCGAAGTTGTGGGCGGCGGTGCGCAGTCGTCCCATCGTCACCGCGGCGTGCATCCCGTGGCCGATGACGTCGCCCATCACCAGCGCCACGCGTGCTCCCGGCAGCGGGATCAGGTCGAACCAGTCCCCGCCCACGCCCGCCTCGGCGGGAAGGTACCGCCAGGCCACCTCCAGCGCGTCCTGCTCCGGCTGCCTGCGCGGCAGCAGGCTCCGCTGCAGCGTGACCGCCATGGTGCGTTCCCGGGTGAAGCGCCGCGCGTTGTCGATGGCCACCGCCGCCCGCGCGGCCAGCTCCTCGCCCACCAACAGGTCGTCGTTGTCGTACGCCGGCGAATCTCCCACCCGGTAGAAGCTGGCCACGCCCAGCGGGACACCCCGTGCCTGCAACGGCACGGCCACCAGCGAGTGCAACCCGTCCTCCAGCGCCTTGCGGGCGCGTTCCGGATCCTGCTCCTGCCACCCTCGGGCCTGGCGCAGGTCCGCCTGGAGCAGGCCGTACCCCTGCTTCAACGCTCGTATTTGTGGCGCCGCCGGTGAGAACCACACCTGCTCGCCCACCGGCCACAGCGGCGACGTCGAGAAATGACCGCCGATCGCGACACGCCGCATCGGCCGCGCCTCTTCCGCCGGTTCCTTGCCCCGCAGCACCGCGTCCGACAGATCCACCGTGATGATGTCGGCGAACCCGGAGGCGGCCACCTGGGCCAGTTCCTGGGCCTCCCGCACCACATCCAGCGTGCTGCCGATCCTCACCCCCGCCTCGTACAGCAGCTTCAACCGCTCCCGCGTCATCTGGGCCCGCCCCGAGACCGCCGCCAGTTCCGTGGTGTCCCGCAACGTCACCACGCTGCCCGTCTGCGCCCTGCCCGGGAACGTCGGCCGTTTGTTCACCGCCAGCAACCGGTCCTGCGCCAGATGCACCTCATCGGTCACCGCCTCATCGGACAGCAGCAACCGCGTCATGTGCTCCGGCAGCCCGAGTTCCCCCACGGGCCGCCCCTCCGCGTCGTCCGGCAGGCCCAGCAGCCGGCGCGCCTCGTCGTTGGCCACCCGCAGTCGCCCGTCGGCGCTGGTGATCAGCACTCCTTCCCGTACCGAGTGCAGCACCGCGTCATGGTGCTCGTACATCCGCGTCATCTCCGCCGGGCCCAGGCCGCGCGTCTGCCGTCGCAGCCGCCGGGACACCAGCGCCGTCCCGGCCGCGGCCAGCGCCAGCGCGGCCACGCCGCTCCCGATGGTGATCGGCAGCTGCGGCATCCAATATCTCGCCACGTTCTGTACCGTGATCCCGGCGGCGACCACGCCGACCACGGCGCCACGGTCGTCGATCACCGGGACCAGCGCCCGAACGTCCGTTCCCGTGCCGGCCGGCAGAGGCGGCCCGCCTCCCTCCTGGATGACGGTGCGGCCTTCCAGCGCCGGTCGGATGTCGCTGCTGAACCTTTTTCCGATGTACTTCTTGTAGGGGTACGTGTAGCGGATGCCGCGGGTGTTCAGGACGACGATGTAGTCCACGCCCGCCCTCTTGCGGGCCGCCTCGGCACGCGGCTGCAGCACCGCCGTCGGGTTCGGGCCGCGCAGCGCCTGCACCACCCCCGGCGCGTTCGCGAACGCCTCGGCGGCCACGAGCGACTCTCGGCGGCCCTGTCGCAGAGCGTCATGCGCCGCCTGGAACACCTCGACCGCCACCCAGGCCGTGACCAGCAGGGTCACGATAACGACCTGCAGAAGGAACACCTGCCCGGCGACGCTGCGCAGGCTCAGCAGAGACCCGCGCCGATCGTGCGGGCGTCCGGCGGGCGGATGGCGGGAACGCCTCCGACCTCGCCGGAGGAATGCCTTCATGTCATATTCATAACACCACCCTGCGTGTCCAATCGGACTCGCCCGGTGCCGCCGTGACCCGGCATCGGCTCGCCGAATCGGAGACCGGCCTCCGGATTGCCCGCCCGGTTGGACGAAGGGCCGTTCGTCTCGGATCCGAGACGGTTCGTGGAAAAGGGTTCTTGCGGGACGCAGGGCGTGGACGTGAGGGTGCGCACATGGCAAAACAGGAGGTCAGCGGCGGCTCGCGAGTCGCCGGCGGACAGGCGGAGGGCGGTGCGCTCGGGGTCGAGCGGCGATCGATCGACTTCGTCCCGCCCGAGGAGCGGCACGGGTCGGTGCGGAGCCTGTTCACCGTGTGGTTCGGCGCGAACATGCAGGTGACCACGGCGGTCACCGGTGCGCTGGGAGTGATCCTCGGGCTGCCCCTGCCCTGGGCGATCGTCGCCCTGATCCTCGGGAACCTGCTCGGCGCGATCTTCATGGCCCTGCACTCGGCGCAGGGGCCGAAGCTCGGCATCCCGCAGATGATCCAGAGCCGGGCGCAGTTCGGGTTCTACGGGGCGATCGTGCCGCTGCTGCTCGTCGTGCTGATGTACGTCGGGTTCTTCGCGACCAGCGCGGTACTCGGCGGGTCGGCGCTGGCCGGCTGGTGGGGGATCGGCCGGACGCCCGCCACGATCATCGTGTCGGCCGTCTGCACGGTCCTCGCCGCGTACGGCTACCGGCTCATCCACCAGTACGAGCGATGGATCAGTCTCATCGCCGCCATCGGGTTCCTGTACCTGACGTACCGGCTGCTGACCGACCACTACGTGGGCCGCGTCTGGCACTCCGGGCACGTCGGGGCGGGCACGTTCCTCCTGGTCGTGGCGATCGCGGCGACCTGGCAGATCACGTACGCGCCGTACGTCGCCGACTACTCCCGCTACCTGCCGGAGTCGACCTCGGTACGGGCGGCGTTCTGGTGGACCTACGCCGGCAGCGTGGTCGGCACCGTCTGGATGATGGCGTTCGGCAGCGTCTGCGCCGCCGTGGCGGCCAAGTCGTTCGAGGGCGGGTCGGTGTCGTTCGTGGTCGGCCTGGGCGGCCCGCACTGGGCGTTCTCGCTGATCATCGTGTTGGGCATCATCGCGGTGAACGTGCTGAACCTCTACGGCATGTTCATGTCGGCGACGACGACGCTGACGGCGCTGCGCCCGATGCGGATGAACGGCGGGGTCCGGCTCGGGTTCATCATCGTGGCCGCCCTCGTCGGCACGGTCGTCGCGCTCGCCGCCAGCGCCGACTTCCTGCACAACTTCGAGAACTTCATCCTGTTCCTGGCGTACTTCCTGATCCCGTGGACGGCGATCAACCTCGTCGACTTCTACTTCGTCCGCAAGGAGCGGTACGACATCGACGCGATCTTCCGTCCGGACGGCGTGTACGGCGGGGTCAACTGGCGGACCATCGGCGCGTACGCGATCGGCGTCCTGGTGGAGGTGCCGTTCGTCAGCTCGACGTTCTACACCGGTCCGTTCGTGAAGCACCTCGGCGGCGCCGACATCTCCTGGATCATCGGGCTGGTCGTCGCGTCGGTGCTCTACTACGTCTGGATGCGCCCGGTCGCCCGCGATCAGGTCGGCTGAGGCGTGAGGGCCGCGCGTCACCCGGGCCGGCGGACGCGCGTCCCGCCGTCGGCGTCGACGGCACCGCGAAGAACTGCGGGCGGGGTGGCCCCGGACACTCCGCCCGCACGATCTACAGCCGGAGGGTCAGGACGCGGCACGCTCCGCGAACAGGCCCGGCGCCTGGCCGCGGGCGGCGGCCGCGGCGGCGTCGTCCGCCTGCCGGCGGGCGTGCCGCTCGGCCTCGACCTGCCGTACGTAGAGGTCGGTCTCGCGCTTGGCCGTCTCGTCGTCCCAGCCCAGCACCGGCGCCATGAGACCGGCGACCTCCACCGCGGCCGCGGCGCCCTGGTCCCACTCCTCGATCGCGGCGCGGGTGCGGCGGCGCATGACGTCCTCGACGTGCAGCGCCCCCTCGTGCGACGCCGCGTACACGACCTCGGCCCTCAGGTAGTCCTTGGCGGCGCCGAGCGGCTCGCCGAGGGAGGGGTCCTCCTCGACCAGCTCCAGCAGTTCGTGGACGCACGAGCCGTACCGCTTCAGCAGGTGCTCGACGCGGGCCACGTGCAGGCCGCTGCGCCGGGCGAGGCGGTGCCGCTCATTCCACAGCACCTCGTACCCGACGGCCCCGATCAGCGGCAGCCGGTCGGTCACGGACGGCGGGACCGTCGTGGGCAGGTCCTCGGCGGCCGCGTCGACGGCGTCCTCGGCCATGACCCGGTAGGTCGTGAACTTGCCCCCGGCGATGACGGTGAGCCCGGGCACCGGCTGGGAGACGGTGTGCTCGCGGGACAGCTTCGTGGTGTCGTCGGCGCCGCCGGAGATCAGCGGACGCAGCCCGGCGTACACGCCCTCGATGTCATCGGGCACCAGCGGGGTGCGCAGCACCGCGTTGACGTGCTCGAGGATGTACTCCACGTCGGCCTGGCTCGCGGCCGGCTCCTCCTTGTCCAGGTCGTACGCGGTGTCGGTGGTCCCGATGATCCAGTGCCGGCCCCACGGGATGACGAACAGCACGCTCTTCTCCGTGCGCAGGATCAGACCGGTGTCGAGCCGGATGCGGTCGCGCGGGACGAGGAGGTGCACGCCCTTGGACGCGGTGACCCGGGGACCGCCGCGCGCGTGCGCGAGCCGGCCGGCCTCGTCGGTCCACACGCCGGTCGCGTTGATGACGTGCCGGGCCCGTACGGTCAGCTCCCGGTCGTTCTCCAGGTCGAGGATCCGCGCCCCGACGACGCGGTCCGCCTCACGGACGAAGCCGACGGCGCGGGCCCGCGTCAGCACGGACGCCCCGTAGGCTGCGGCCGTACGGGCCAGCGTCATCGTGAACCGCGCGTCGTCGACCTGTGCGTCGAAGTACTGGATCGCGCCGACGAACGTGTCGCCGCGCAGCGCCGGGGCGATCTTCAGGGCGCCGCGGTGGGTCAGGTGGCGGTGGCGCGGCATCGACCGGGCGCCGCCGATCGTGTCGTACAGTCCGACGCCCGCGCCGACGTAGAAGCGTTCCCACATGCGGTGGGTGAGCGGGTACAGGAACGGCACCGGGCGTACGAGGTGCGGCGCGAGCCGGTTCAGCAGGAGGCCGCGTTCGCGCAGCGCCTCCCGTACGAGACCGAAGTCGCGCTGCTCCAGGTAGCGCAGGCCGCCGTGGATCAGTTTGCTGGACCGGCTGGACGTCCCGGCCGCCCAGTCCGCGGCCTCGACCACTGCGACGGACAGACCGCGCGACACGGCGTCGAGCGCCGCTCCGGCGCCCACGACTCCGCCGCCCACGATCAGCACGTCGAACTCGCCGCCCGCCAGGTCGCGCAGGGCCTGCGCGCGGTAGGCCGGTCCGAGGGATACGGCTTTCACGTTCGGGTTCTCCTCCGAGGTCGGGCGCGGGCGGGGCGGCTCGGGGAGCCGCTCCGCCCGCGGGGGGAAGGGGCGTCTGCGGGGGTCGGGCGGCGGGCGGGCGGTGCCTCAGGGGAACGGCGCACCGCTCCGCCCGCCACAGGGGGGAAGGGGGGGCTAGTCGACGTCGACCCAGTCGAGGGTCCGGGAGACGGCCTTCTTCCAGCCGGCGTAACCGCTCTCGCGCTGCTCGTCGTCCCAGCGGGGCTCCCAGCGCTCGTCCTCGTTCCAGTTCTGCCGCAGCTCGTCGGTCGAGCCCCAGAATCCGACCGCGAGGCCGGCGGCGTACGCGGCGCCGAGCGCCGTGGTCTCCGCGACGACCGGCTTGGAGACCGGCACGCCGAGGATGTCGGCCTGCAGCTCCATGCACAGGCGGTTCGCGGTGATGCCGCCGTCGACGCGCAGCACGTCGAGCGCGACGCCGGAGTCCTGCCGCATCGCCTCGACGACGTCGCGGGTCTGGTAGCAGATCGACTCCAGGGTGGCGCGGGCCAGGTGCGCGTTCGTGTTGTAACGGGACAGGCCGACGATGGCGCCGCGCGCGTCGGACCGCCAGTACGGCGCGAACAGCCCGGAGAAGGCGGGGACGAAGTAGACGCCGCCGTTGTCCTCGACCTGCCGGGCCAGCGACTCGCTCTCCGAGGCGCCGGAGATGATGCCGAGCTGGTCGCGCAGCCACTGCACGGCCGATCCGGTCACCGCGATCGATCCCTCGAGCGCGTACACCGGCTGCTCGTCGCCGAACTGGTAGCAGACCGTGGTGAGCAGGCCGTTCTTGGACCGGACCAGCTCGGTGCCGGTGTTGAGCAGCAGGAAGTTGCCGGTGCCGTAGGTGTTCTTGGCCTCACCGACGCCGAAGCAGACCTGGCCCACCGTGGCGGCCTGCTGGTCGCCGAGGTCGCCGGACAGCGGGATCTCGCCGCCGATCGGGCCGTTCGCGCGGGTCATGCCGTAGAAGCCCGGGTTGGAGGAGGGCCGGATCTGCGGCAGCATCTGCCGGGGGATCTTGAAGAAGGACAGCAGCTCGTCGTCCCAGTCCAGCGTCTCCAGGTTCATCAGCATGGTGCGGCTGGCGTTGGTCGGGTCGGTGACGTGGACACCGCCGTCGACACCGCCGGTGAGGTTCCACAGCAGCCAGGTGTCGGTGTTGCCGAAGATGGCGTCCCCGGCCTCCGCGGCCTCGCGCACCCCGTCGACGTTCTCGAGGATCCACTGGATCTTGCCGCCGGAGAAGTAGGTGGCGGGCGGCAGCCCGGCCTTCTGCCGGATGACGTCGCCGCGCCCGTCGCGGTCGAGCGCGGAGGCGATGCGGTCGGTCCGGGTGTCCTGCCAGACGATCGCGTTGTAGTACGGGCGCCCGGTGCGGCGGTTCCACACGACCGTCGTCTCGCGCTGGTTGGTGATGCCGAGCGCGGCCAGGTCGCTCGCCTCGAGGTTCGCCTTGCCCATGGCGGTCTCGATGACGGCGCGCGTGCGCTCCCAGATCTCGGTCGGGTTGTGCTCCACCCACCCGGGGTTCGGCAGGATCTGTTCGTGCTCGAGCTGGTGCTTCGCCACCTCGTTGCCGCCGTGGTCGAAGATCATGAAGCGGGTGCTCGTCGTGCCCTGGTCAACCGCTCCGACGAAGTCGGCCATGTCTCGCCTTTCTAGACGTTCGTCTCAGGCCGTCCGGCCGGACGTGGGGGCGTCCGGCCGGACGGGTCACGCGGATCGTTCCGCGCGGGGGGAAACCGATCAGGCCTTGCGCGGCCCGGTCAAAGCTTCTCGAGCTCGGACTCGGCGGGGACGCGGCCGGGCTCCTGCTCCTCGGCCGGCAGGAACCGCCCGATGAGCACCTGGTAGAGGCCCGCGCCGAGGACCCCGCCGATGACCGGGCCGACGATGGGCACCCAGAAGTACAGCCCGCCGTACTGGTCGCGGAACGCGGTGCCGTATCCGGTGAAGAACGAGGCCAGCCGCGGTCCGAGGTCACGCGCCGGGTTGATCGCGTAGCCCGCGTCGGTGCCCCACGCCATGCCGATGGCCACGACGATCAGGCCGACGATGAACGGCGCGAGGTTGGCGGCGGGGGAGGAGTTGCGCAGGTCGGTGACGGCGAGGATCAGGAAGAGGAGGATGGCGGTGCCGATGATCTGGTCGCGGAGCGCCCCGCCCGTGTGCACGGGCAGCGCGCCATTGCCGGGCAGGGTCGAGAAGACGCCCTGGGTCTTGACGGTGTGGCCGGGGTCGATCTTGGCCAGCACCTCGCTGTAGTTCCAGCGCACGATCAGCGCCGCGACGAACGCGCCGACCAGCTGGGCCAGCGAGTACGGCAGGACCTTGCGCCAGGAGAATCCCTTGAACACCGCCAGCGCGACGGTGACGGCGGGATTCAGGTGCGCGCCGCTGATCCGGCCCGCGACGTACACGCCCAGCGTGACGCCGAGGCCCCAGGCCCAGGCGATGCTGTCGTGGTTACCGATCCCGCCGGCCGCGACCTGGGCCACCACGCCCACGCCGAACAGGATGAGCACCAGGGTTCCCGCGAATTCGGCGGCCAGTTCACCGGCCAGTCCGGGGAGCTTGAGTCGCTCTGCCACGTCTCCTCCTAGGGGGCGATGTCCCAGCTCAGGGACACCGTGAGACACCGTCCGCGAGGAGGCTGTGAGCTCCCTCACGACTGGGGGGACGCTAAGTCGCACGGAAGGCCCGGTCAACAGACATCTGCCGACATTGTCGAACACCGGCCACCCACTAATTCTAATAAGGGGCCTGAAGTGGTGATCCACCTCACAGCAGACCCCGGATCACGGCTGTATCACGGTCAACCCCGCCCTCATGCGCGTCACGGGTGCCGACATTGTCGAATAGGTGCCGACTTGGACTAGCATGGCGGAGTGCCAGGTCCGGTCCAGTCGATCGAGCGAGCCGCCGCCATCCTCCGGCTGCTCGCCCGCGGTTCCGGCCGCCTCGGAGTGAGCGAGATCGCGGCCTCTCTCGGGCTGGCCCGCGCCACCGCGCACGGGATCCTCCGGACCCTGCAGGGGGTCGGCTTCGTCGAGCAGGACGAGGAGACCGGCAAGTACCAGCTCGGCGCGGCGCTGCTCCACCTCGGCACGAGCTATCTGGACGTCAACGAGCTGCGGTCGCGCGCGATCAACTGGGCCGACGCCCTCGCCGCCCGCAGCGGCGAGGCGGTCCGGATCGGCACCCCTCTGGACGGCAGGGTCCTCGTCGTGCACCATGTGTTCCGGCCCGACGACACCTTGCAGGCCCTCGACGTCGGCGCACTCCTCCCGGCGCACGCCACCGCGCTGGGCAAGGTGCTGCTCGCCTTCGACGCCGGCGCCGCCGCGGCGCTGCAGGAGACCGGCCTCGAGCCCTTCTGCCGGCGGACGATCACCCAACCTCGTGAGCTCGGCCGGTCGCTGGCCCAGATCCGGGAGATGGGGTGGGCGTCCGAGGTGGAGGAGTTCACGGTCGGGGAGGCCGCCGTGGCCGCGCCGATCCGCGGCCAGGGAGGACTGGTCGTCGGGGCGATGGGCATCTCGGGGGCCGTCGAGCGGCTGTGCGACTCGAGGGGCCGGCCGAAACCGCCGCTGGTGACGTACGTGCGCGACGCCGCGCGCGCCGTCTCCCGAGATCTTGGGGCCTCCCGCTGGTGAGCATCGCCGGCGGGGCCCGGAACGGCAGGACACGATGGTAGAGCGCTATGTGATGTCCGTTGACCAGGGCACGACGTCGACGCGCTGCATCCTGTTCGACCATGGAGGGCGGCTGGTCTCGGTCACCCAGCGGGAGCACAAGCAGCACTTCCCGCGCCCCGGCTGGGTCGAGCACGACGCGATGGAGATCTGGCGGAACCTCGAGCGGATCGCGCCCGAGGCCCTCGCCCAGGCCGGGGTCACCCCGGATCAGGTCGCCGCCCTCGGAATCGCCAACCAGCGCGAGACCTCCGTGCTGTGGGACCGGCACACCGGCCGGCCCGTCGGCCGCGCCGTCGTCTGGCAGGACACCCGCACCGACGCCCTCGTCGGCGAGCTGAACGCCCGCCCGGAGGCCGACATGATCCGCGAGCGGTGCGGCCTGCCCCTGGCCACCTACTTCTCCGCGCCCCGCGTCCGCTGGCTCCTCGACAACACGCCGGGCCTGCGCGAGCGGGCAGAACGCGGCGACGTGCTGTTCGGCACGATCGAGAGCTGGCTGATCTGGAACCTCACCGGCGGTCCGGCCGGCGGCCTGCACGTCACGGACGTCACCAACGCCAGCCGCACGCTGCTGATGGATCTCACCACGCTCGCCTGGGACGACGACCTGCTGGCGTTCTTCGACGTGCCGCGCGCGATGCTGCCGGAGATCCGCCCCTCCACCGAGACGTACGGCCGCGCGACGCGCGTGCTGCCCGGCGTGCGCATCGCCGCCGCGCTCGGCGACCAGCAGGCCGCGCTGTTCGGCCAGACCTGCTTCGCCCCCGGCGAGGCCAAGTGCACGTACGGCACGGGCAGCTTCCTGCTCCTCAACACCGGCACCGAACCCGTTCGCTCCGAGCACGGGCTGCTCACGACCGTCGGCTACCAGATCGCCGACGAGCCGGCGGTGTACGCCCTCGAAGGCTCGATCGCCATCACCGGCGCGCTCGTCCAGTGGTTCCGCGACGGGCTCGGGCTGATCGCCAGCGCTCCGGAGATCGAGACCCTCGCCCGCACCGTCGAGGACAACGGCGGCTGCTACATCGTGCCGGCGTTCTCCGGGCTGTTCGCGCCGTACTGGCGCAGCGAGGCGCGCGGCATCATCGTCGGGCTCACGTCCTACATCACCAAGGGACACCTGGCCCGCGCCGTCCTGGAGGCGACCGGCTGGCAGACCCGTGAGGTCGTCGACGCGATGAACGCCGACTCCGGGCTCGCGCTGAAGGCGCTGAAGGTCGACGGCGGCATGACCGCCGACAACCTGCTCATGCAGTTCATCTCGGACGTCCTCGACGTGCCGGTCATCCGCCCGATGGCCGCCGAGACGGTCTCCCTCGGCGCCGCGTACGCCGCCGGGCTCGCCGTCGGCTACTGGGCGGATCTGGAGGGGCTGCGCCGCAACTGGCACCGGGCCGCGCAGTGGCTGCCGAGCATGGACGACGACCGCCGTGAGACCGAGTACGACAACTGGCGGCGGGCCGTCGAGCGCACCTTCGACTGGATCAAGCCCGGCGGCAGGTGACCGGGCGGGCCGAGCCGCGGCAGGGGGATGGAACCGATGGTCCCCTCCGCACGTCCGATGCAGGACCTTGAGAAAGGACTGGATCTATGGCGGACTTCGGCGCTTCGGAACTCCTCATCCTCGCCTGCGCGCTCGTCGTGGGCGTCGGCGTGCTGGCCGGACTGGTCCGGCTGTTCCGCAGGTGAGGGACGGCCTCGGCCGGGCCGTCAGTACCAGTGGTGGGCCTGCCACCAGCCCCAGGCCCGGCAGGGGTCGCCGTAGCGGGAGCCGATGTAGGTCAGGCCCCAGGTGATCTGGGTGATCGCGTTGTTCCGCCAGTCGGGCGCGACCGAGTTCATCTTCGAGCCGGGCAGCGCCTGGGCGATGCCGTAGGCGCCGCTGCTCGGGTTCTCGGCGTGCTCGTTCCAGCCGCTCTCGTGGTTCCACATCGTGAGCAGCGACGGCCAGCACCGGCTCCAGCCCTTCAGGGCGTTCATCTTCTTGGCGTACTTCTGGTTGTCCGCGGCGCTGGGGTCGTGGCTCATCTTCTTCACGAACGCCTCCCACTCCCGGCGCTTCCGCTCTGCCGCCGCGCGCTTCTTCGCATCGCGCTCGGCGGCGAGTTGCGCCTTGTAGGCGCGTTCCCGCGCGGTCGCCTGGGCCTGGGCCATCATCGGGTCCATCGTGTAGCCCTCGAGGGACCGCGCGAGGTCGTTGGTGGAGACGTCCGCCGCGGCGCCGCCCGGCGGCTTGCCCTTGCCGAAGTCGAGGTTGGCGACGACGACGACCGCGACCACGACGACGAGCGTCATGATCACGCCGGTACTGCCGAGCGTACGCCGGAGGATCCGCAGCGCGCGTGAACCCGCCGGCCGTTGGGGGGTGCGGGGCATGGATTCTAGCTTGCACCAGTCGCGACAGTGGTGACCGCGTTTGTCCCCATATTCGGCTGTGACATCTGTGACGGAGCGGAGAGTCAGATCTCGGGAGAGGCCACGAGCTCCGCGCGCGTGGGCGGGTCGGCGCCCCGCCGCCCGCACGTGATCGCGGCCGCCCGCGCCGCCTCGGCGCACACCTCGGTGAACACCGATCCCGGCGCGGCCCGGAGCGCGTCGCGCCGCTCGGCGCCGAGCAGCCCGCGGTCGTACAGGCCGGCGAGGACGGCGCTCATGTACGAGTCGCCCGCGCCGACCGTGTCGACCACCTCCACCGTGCGCGCCGGCAGGTGGAGCGGCGCCAGGCGGGGCGCGGCGACCAGGGCGCCCGCCGCGCCCAGCGTCACGATCACCACGGCGCCGGTCCCCTCGACCAGCTCGGCCGCGAACCGCCGCGGGTCGGCGCCGGGCCGCAGCCACTCCAGGTCCGCGTCGCTGATCTTGACGATGTCCGCCGTACGGAGGAGCGCCTCGATGCGGGAGCGGGCGTCCGGCACGGCGGCCATGACGTCCGGGCGGCAGTTCGGGTCGTAGCTGATCGTCGCCGTCTCCCGCGCCCGGCGGACGAGATCGGCCAGCGCCCCGGCTCCCGGCGGCAGCACCATGGCGAGGGAGCCGACGTGGAGGGCGGCGACGTCGCCGAGCGGCACGCCGGCCAGCTCTCCGGCGGTCCACTGCCAGTCGGCGGTCCCCGCGAGCCGCAGGTCGTACGACGGCGGCCCGCCTCCCTCGTGGTGCACGAACGCCACCGATGAGGGCTCCGCGGCGGGCGTCACCGCGCCGGTGCCGACGCCGTTCCGTACGAGGTGGTCCCGGAGGGTCCGGCCGAACGGATCCGCGCCGATCCGGGCGATCATCCGGGTCGGCGCGCCCAGCCGGGCGAGCCCGACGGCCACGTTCGCCGGGCTGCCGCCGGGCAGCGCGAGGTACGGGCCGCCGGGCTTCTCGGCGACGAGATCGATGATCGCTTCACCGGCGACCGCGACGACGCGGGCGTCAGGGATCAGCACACACTCTCCTCGGTTCGGACCGGCGGGCCGGTCGGGCCGGTCCGCCCGGTCGGGCCGGTCGGACATTCTGCCCTGCGGAGCCGCGGGCCGGCCAGGCCGTCCGCCCGGTCGGGCCGGTCGGACATTCCCCCCGGACGGGCCGCGGGCCGGTCAGGTCGTCTCTGTTCCTGGACGATCATTCGGTCTACTTTGTAAAGGCGTCGGCCGGTGGGAAGCAATCGTGATCAACACCCTGGCGGCGTCGCTTTCTCCGGAGAAAGGGCCAGGAAAGGCCACGGGGAGTTCCCGGTGGGGTTTCACTGCCTAGGCTTGGGCGCATGGTTCCGCCGCAGGGCCGCCCAATGGGCATGGAGGCTACGGAAGGATATGTGCTCAACACCGAGGAGGGGCGCCGGCTTCTCGCCCTGTTCGACTCACTGACGACTTTGAGCCCTTGGCGTCTGACCGGCAGGCCGTTCCCGGTGGTCGCCCTCGAGTCCGCGGACCCGCAGGCCGATGTCGGCGCCTACATCGACGCGCTGGAACAGGCGGCCTTCGAGGCGCGGATACCGCATATCAGTCCCGGACTCGAACCCGCCGCCGAAGACGCCGACCTCCGTCTTCTCAACAAAATGTCCGAACCTGGCGCCTGGCGATCGCTCCGCCGTGAGTTCGGACGGCTCAGGTTCCCCCGTTCGGACCTGGTCAAGTCACTCGAGCAGGCCATCGCACGCGCCGAGGCGAACGACAGCAGCCCCGCCGACGAGTGGAACGCCGCCGCGGCCTCTTTCTCCTCCGCCTTACGACCGGGCAGGGCGCCGGTCTGGTGGTCGGTGGTCGGCGTCACCGCGACGGCGATGCTGGGTGGTTTCATGCAGGGGCTAGCCGACAAGGTGACGCTCCCGACCCTGCTCATCGGCGGGGCCCTGCTGGTGGTCCTGCTGACATTCCTCGTCGTACTCCTGCGGCCGCGGTCCTGGCTGGCGATCCTCACCAGAGTGGGATTCGGCAGCCGGTACCGGTGGTTCGCCACCTCGTCCTTCTTCAGTGTGCTCGGCGGGGAGGGCTTCGACGGCCGGCTCAAACACCGCCGGGCATCAAGGTCTACTTCACCAGCGCCACCTACCCCAGCAATCTCACCGCCGGTGGCAGAGACCGCTTCACCCCTTTCTTCACCCTGGCTCGCAACAACCTCGGCGTGCGCCCGGAGAACCAGACGCTCCTGGCGGACGGCCAGATGGCGCTGACCTATGACGCGACCTCCGTGCTGGCGCAGGCCGCGCAGCAGGCGTTCACCGCCCTCGCCCTCCCGGCGAAGAGCGGATCACTGATCCCCGGCAGCCGGACGATCACGTCGGGCAGCGTCCTGTTGGAGCTCACCTCCCGTCGCTGGGACAACGCGGCGACCGGCGCCGTCGACTTCTCCAAGGACGATCACGACGTGAACGGACCGGGGAACCGCGGATTGACCCTCGTCCGGGTCACCGTCGACGCCGGGGGCACGCCGAGATACAAGCCGGTCTGCGGGCGGATGAACGGCGGCGGCAAGGTCGCCGGCCTGCCGCTCTGCCCCGCGGAGGAGGGACGGCCGGGTCGCTGATGGCTCCACCTCGCACAACTTTGATCTACAACGTAAAGGCCGTCGGCCGGCGCGGTCACCGGAAGTCGCGGCTGCGGGCCATCGTGGCGACGGGCAGCCGCTGCAAACGGGTGGCGACAAGGTTGGTGGCGCCGTCCTGGCGTTCGAGGCGGCCGTGGACGAGCAGCGCCTGCGCCTGGAAGGCGACGTTACGGTGGCGCTCCCAGATCTGCGGGCGGCACAGGACGTTGAGCATGCCGGTCTCGTCCTCGAGGTTGAAGAAGATCACGCCGTTCGCGGTTCCCGGGCGCTGCCGATGCGTGACGACGCCGGCGACCAGGATGTTCGTGTCGCCGGGCACGTCCTTGACCGCGTTCAGGGGGACGACCTCGCGCTCGTCGAGGGCGGCCCTGACATGGGCCATCGGGTGGTGCTCGGCCGTTCCGGTGGCCCACAGGTCGGCGATGGTCTGCTCGACCATGGTCATCGGCGGCAGCTCGGGGGCGGCGGTGCCCGGCGCGGTGCCGGGCAGGTGGCCGGGGCGGGTGTGGGCCAGCGCGCCCGCCGCCCACAGCGCCTCGCGGCGGCCGAGCCCGAAGCAGCCGAACGCGCCGGCCGTGGCCAGGGCCTCCAGCGCCGCCGTCGACAGCGGCACCCGGCGCACCAGATCCTCCAGGTCGGCGTACGGCCGGCCGGCGGCGATCCGCTTCGCGGCGTCCTCGCCGAGGTTCCGCACGGACGACAGGCCCAGGCGGATCGCGGGCTGTGGCTCCACGGGCGCGTGCGGGAGGTCCCCGGCCGGCGTGTACGGAGCCTCCAGCGTCGCCTGGTCGGAGCTGGCGTTCACGTCCACGCCGCGGACCCGCACGCCGTGCCGGCGGGCGTCGCCGAGCAGCGTCTGCGGGCTGTAGAACCCCATCGGCTGGTTGCGCAGCAGCCCGGTGGTGAACGCCGCCGGGTAGTGCCGCTTCAGGTACGCGCTGGCGTACACGATGTGCGCGAAGCTCTGCGCGTGCGACTCGGGGAACCCGAAGCTGGCGAAACCGAGGATCTTGTCGTACACCTCCTCGGCGATCTCGGCGGGGATACCGCGTTCGGCCATGCCGCTCAGCAGCCGGTCGCGGAGCCGCTCGACGCGCTCGGGCGCGCGCTTGGCGCTCATCGCCTGCCGCAGCGCGTCGGACTCCGCCGGGGTGAATCCCGCGCAGTCCACGGCCAGTTGCATCATCTGCTCCTGGAACAGCGGCACGCCCATCGTGCGCTCCAGCGCGTTGCGCATCAGCGGGTGCGGCAGGTCCGGCGGCTCGTGCCCGTTCCGGCGGCGCAGGTACGGGTGGACCGAACCGCCCTGGATCGGGCCGGGCCGGATCAGCGCGACCTCCACCACCAGGTCGTAGAACGTCCGGGGCTTGAGCCGGGGGAGCGTCGCCATCTGCGCGCGGGACTCGACCTGGAACACCCCGACCGTGTCGGCGTCGCACAGCATCGCGTACACGTCCAGGTCGTCCGGCGGGATCGTGTGCAGGTCGTAGCGCCGCTCGTGGAACTCGCCCACCAGGTCGAACGTGTCGTGCAGCGCCGCCAGCATGCCCAGGCCGAGCAGGTCGAACTTGACCAGGCCGACGGCGGCGCAGTCGTCCTTGTCCCACTGCAGCACGCTGCGCCCCGGCATCCGCGCCCACTCGACCGGGCACACCTCGCCGATCGGCCGGTCACAGATGACCATGCCGCCCGAGTGGATGCCCAGATGCCGGGGAAGCCGCTGCATCCGGTCCGCCAGCGCGGTCACCGCCTCCGGGATGCCCTCCGGCGGCAGCGGCTCGGCCGGCGAAAATTGCCGGGACCAGGCGTCCTGCTGGCCGGGGGAGAAGCCGAGCGCGCGGGCGGCGTCCCGGACGGCCATCCGCGGCCGGTAGGTGATCACGTTGGCGACCTGGGCGGCCCGGTCGCGGCCGTACCTGTCGTAGACGTGCTGGATGACCTCCTCGCGCCGGCGGTTCTCGATGTCCAGGTCGATGTCGGGCGGCCCGTCGCGGCCGGGCGACAGGAACCGTTCGAACAGCAGGTTGTGCCGTACGGGGTCGACGCCGGTGATGCCCAGCGCGTAGCAGACCGCGGAGTTCACCGCCGACCCCCGGCCCTGGCACAGGATGTCGTTGTCCCGGCAGAACTCCACGATCTCGTGCACGATCAGGAAGTAGCCGGGGAAGCCGAGCTGTTCGATGACGTTCAGCTCCCGCGCGATCTGCCGGTACGCCCGCGGCGCCCCTCGCCGCGTCCCGTACCGCTCGCGAGCCCCCTCCTCGACGAGGTGCCGCAGCCAGGTCGCCTCGGTATGGCCGGGAGGCACGAGCCAGTCCGGCAGGTTCGGCGCGACCAGCTCCAGGTCGAAGACGCACGAGCGGCCCAGCTCCACCGTCCGCTCCAGCACGCCGGGGAAGCGGGCCAGCCGCGCCGCCATCTCCGCCGCCGACCGCAGGTGCGCGGTGCCGGTCGCGGGCAGCCAGGAGTCCATGTCGTCCAGGCCGCGCCGGGCCCGTACGGCGGCGAGCGCCTCGGCGAGCGGGGCGTCCCTTGGCGCGGCGTAGTGGACGTTGTTCGAGGCCACGACGCCGACGCCGACCCGCCGGGCGAGGTCGTACAGGGCGTCGTTGCGCGCGTCGTCGAGGGGCTGGTCGTGGTCGATCAGCTCGGCGAAGACGTTCTCCCGCCCGAACATCTCGATCAGCGCGCGCAGTTCCGCCTCGGGGTTCGCGCTCGCGTGCACCGCGCCCTTGCGGCAGCCGGTGAGGATCACCCAGTGCCCGCCGTGCGCGTCGGCCAGGTCGGCCAGGTCGTAGACGGGGCGGCCCTTCTCTCCACCGGCGAGCTGCGCGCGGCTGATCGCGGCGCTCAGCCGCCCGTACCCCTCGACGTCGCGGGCGAGCACCAACAGGTGCCGGCCGCCCGGGTCGGGCTCGCCCGCCGCGGCGGCGGGCAGGTCCAGGCTCAGCTCCGCGCCGAAGATCGTGCCCACGCCGGTCCCCTTGGCGGCCTCCTTGAGGCGTACGGCACCGTACATGCCGTCGTGGTCGGTGATCGCCAGGGCCTCGACGCCGAGCCGGACCGCCTCCTCGACCAGCTCGTCCGGGCCGGAGGCGCCGTCGAGGAAGCTGTACGACGAGTGGCAGTGCAGCTCCACCCAGCCGCCTCCGCGCGACGGCAGCGGCGTGGGAGACGGCAGCCGTACGGGCGGCGCGGGTCGATCCGCCGGCGTCGCGCCCTCGCCCGCGGGCGAGGACACGCCCCAGGACAACCGCCGCTCGAACTCCCGCCACGGGATCCGCGGATTATCGAACCCCATGACGGCTCCCCGCGTTCCCGGCGGCCCACGCGGGCACCGCCCCTGAGCCTCCTGGCCTCGACTGGTTCGAGGTGCGTGCGCCACCCGTGGCGGCCACGACCGGGCCCCTTGGCCTTGATCGGTCAGGCATAGTCGGCCTCGATGTACCAGCGGCCGCCTTCGACGACGAGCAGGCGCGCGCCACCGTCGGCGGTGACGACCTGGAACCGCGCCCGGCGGCGGAACCGCGCCGGGTCCCACCAGCGCTCCCGGGCCGGCCACGGACCCGCCCACGCGGTCACCGGCAGGACGCGCCCATCGATCTCGAGCTGGTGGGGCGACGCGGAGACCACGCAGCGGGCGCTGACCGTGACCGGCGCGCCGTCGGCACCGGTCACGCGGACGGGCAGCGGGTCGGGATGGACCACCGCCGGCGCCGGGTCGGGGATCCGCCCGGGCCACCGCCCCTCCGAGGCGGCCGGTTCGGGCGGGAGATCGCCGACGGGCACCCGGACGACGCGCTCGCCGGGCCCGCGGCCGCCCACCGGGTACGGCCGGGCGATCCCCTGATGGCCGAGCATGGCCTGGACCCGCGCGGCCGCCCGCATGATGCGGTCGGAGACCGTGCCCTGTCCCCACAGCGCCTCCTGCCGTCCCTCGTCCGGGACGAGCTGGTCGGGCAGGAGCCGCAGGAGGACGATGCCGCCGACCCCCTCCTCATCGGGCGGGGCCTCCCAGGACGACAGCTGCCAGCGGACCCGTTCGGCGACGGCGAGGGCGGACAGCGCCCCCCTTTCACCCCCGTGGCTACGCCCCGCCGCCCCCCTTTCACCCCCGTGGCTACGCCCCGCCGCCCCCCTTTCACCCCCGTGGCCACGCTCCGCCACCCCCCCGTCGTGCCGCCACAGCCGGGACTGCGTACGGCCGTGGGCGTCCGTCACCTCGACACCGATCCGTACGCAGGTCAGGGCCTCGGCGGCGAGCGCCTCGTGCAGCCGCTCGGCGAGCGTCTTGGCGGCGAAGACGACCTGTTCGGCCGCCGCGGCGGGCGGGTCGAACTCCGTCGTCACCGTCAGGTCCGTGTGCGGCGGCCGGGGCGCGGGCGGCCGGGCGTCCAGCCCCCGCGCCAGCCGGTGCGCGCGTACCTCGTCCGCGCCGAAGCGGCTCGTGACGTGCCGGGCCGGGAGTGCCGCGAACGCGCCCAGCGTGCGGATGCCGAGCCGGGGCAGCAGGTCGGCGAGCTCCGGTCGGCCCAGGACGGTCACCGGGTACGGCGCGAGGAAGTCCGGCGTCCCGCCCGGCGGGACGACCGTTCCGCCGTCCGAGGTGCGCGCGGCGAGTTCGGCGGCGAACAGACCGTCCGCGACGCCCACCCCGCAGTCGAACCCCCGCTCGACCACCGTGTCCTGGACGTGGATCCGCAGCGACTCCTCCGCCGCCTCCCGGTCGGCGCCGCCGTGGTAGCGGGCCGCGCCGCGCACCGGGATGGCGCAGACGCCGGGGCGTACGACCTCGACCCAGGGAGTGATCGTCGAGACGGCGGCGGCGACCGTCTCGAAGAGCCGTCCCTCGGCGTCGGGGTCGCGGTCGCGGACCACCAGGCCAGGGCAGTGCCGCTGCGCGTCGCGGAGCCGCTGCCCCCGGCGCACGCCGGCGGCGCGCGCCGCCGCCGAGCACGCCACGACCCGAGCCGAGCCGAGCCCCGCCCCCCCCCCCCCCCCGCCAGGGCGGGGGCGGCAACTACCGGACGTGGCCCTTCCCGCAGGTTCGGGAAGGGCCGCATATCCGGAAGGGACGGCGCGCTGCGCGCCGTCCCGGCTCAGCCGACCTGGAAGACCTTTCCTTTCCGGCACTTGTACGAGAAGCCGTCCAACTCCGGGTCCACGCAGGTCACCACCCAGTCGATCTCCGCGTAGAGGTTGGCGTCGGCATCGAACGCGGGCCGCGCCTCCACCACCATTTTCGCTGCGATCTCTTCCTGCGTGTTGCCCTTGATCCCATGGATGGGGACGACCTTCGTGCCGATCGGCTCGACCTGCCGGCGCGGCACGTCCACCGAGACGCTCACGAGGTCCGCGTAGTAGCCCTCCGGGCCGCCCTCGCCGCACCATTCGAGGAGCTGGACCTTCGCCGCAGTGCCGAAGAACCTACTCGCCTTGGCCAGTACCGTCCGTTCGATCGAGTCCGGGTTCCCACGCAAGCCCCCGTCCTGGAAAATCCTGAAAGCGCGCTCGGCCAGCGCGCCCTGCGTGTCGGTCATGGATCTCTCCTGACTATTCGGGACGACCGGAGTCGTCTGTCTGAGTTGTACGCGTGGCGCCTTTTACGGCACCACGAGATGACTGTCCGACGGCGTCCCACGTGTGTAACCGAACCTACGGCCTCGCTCAAGGCGTTTCCTCCGGCCGATCCCGGCAGCCGCTCAACGG
Organism: Actinoallomurus sp. NPDC052274; assembly: GCF_040679475.1. Lineage (NCBI taxonomy): Bacteria > Bacillati > Actinomycetota > Actinomycetes > Streptosporangiales > Thermomonosporaceae > Actinoallomurus > Actinoallomurus sp. NPDC052274. The sequence goes on along the minus strand of NZ_JBFAUT010000009.1, from coordinate 146,377 downwards.
CTTACGACGTGGGGCGCGATGTTCTCGCTTCCCTGCGTCGCCTCGCCCTGGCCCCCTTCGACGCGATCGCCGCCCATCCCTGGGTCGGTGCGGAACCCTCGTCCAGGACGACCTCGAGGTCGCGCACGGCGTCGTCGCCGTAGCGGCTTCGAGCACGGCGTGGTCGAGTACGCCGGTAGTGCCGGCGCGCCGAGGTGACGACGGGGAGCCGTCCCATAATCGGGCAATGGCCGCACGGGTTCGCCAGGCTGTGAAGACCGGCTGGGACCGTATGGCCTGCCCCCATCCTGCCCCCAGGTCGCCTCCCTCCCAGCACCACAACGGACGAACGGACCTGGGACGAAAAGGCCCCAGGCTCGCAAAGGCGCGCCCGGGGCCGGTTCGTTCAGGTGGTCAGGTCTGTTCCGCGAGGCGGAAGGTGACGTCCCCGTTCTCGTCGACACTCGCGTCCAGCGTCATCTCGTCCAGGATCGTCGCCGCGTCCGGTTCAAGGTAGACACGGGCGCCCTGCTCCTCGACGATCTCATCGCCGGCCTGCGGCCCTTCGGCCACCGCGAGAGAGAGCGTGCCCGTCTCTTCGGTCTGGCCCTGAGTGGCGATCCGCAGGCCGGTCTGCGGTGAAAGCTCGGGCTGGCTGGTGACGGTACGGATCACCTGGACCGCCGAATCGGTCAGCGTCAGCACTGTCGACAGCTCCTTCGGTTCGATTGCAGGTCAGCACGGCGCACGGCCCCGTGCATGGGCCCTGCCATGCCCGACGCCTCCTGTCGGCAAACATCCGGGATCTAGCGACTTGACGGAAATCAGGGGGCGAGAGCGGGCACGGCGGCCGGGATCGAGAGCTCACTGCTCGGCAGGACGGCGAGGATCGGAGTGTCCAGGCCCGCCTCGACGTACGCGCGGATCCGCTCGCGGCACGCGTCCGGCGAGCCGTGCACGACGAGGTCGTCGACCGCGTCGTCCGGGATCGCGTCCAGGGCGGCCTTGCGGTCGCCGACGGCCCACGCCTCGTTCATCGCGGCGAGCTGCTCGCCGCGGCCCAGCCACTGGTGGAAGGCCGCGTAGACGGGCACGGTCAGGTACGCCGCGATCAGCCGGCGGCCGAGCGCCCGCGCCTCCTCGGCGTTCGACGTCGGGCACACGAAGATCCGCGCGATCAGCTCCTTCTCCGTCCCGAACGCGCTCCGCACCGTCCGGACGTCCTGCGGCGCCAGCCAGTTGGTGATCGCACCGTCGGCCTCGCGGGCGGCGAGACGGAGCATGCCGGGCCGCAGGGCGGCGAGCACGATCGGCGGCGGCGTCTTCGGGGGGTTGTCCAGCCGGAAGCCGGACACGCCGAGCGCCTCGTCCGTCACCTTCTCGCCCACGAGTGCCCGGCGCAGGAACCGCAGCGTGTCCCGGACGCGCTGGTACGGCTCGGTGAAGGGGATGCCGTTCCACCGTTCGACGATGACGGGCGAGGAGGTGCCGAGGCCGAGCACGAACCGGCCGGGGGCCAGGTCGGCGAGCGTGGCGGCCTGCTGGGCGAGCAGGCCGGGACCGCGCGTGTAGACCGGCACGATCGCCGGTCCGAGCCGCAGGTCGGGGGCCCACTGCGAGGCGAGCGCCAGCGGCGTGAACGCGTCGACCCCGTTGGTCTCCGCCGACCACGCGTCGGTGTACCCGAGACCGGCCAGGCTCTCGACGGCCTCGCGGTGGTCGGCCAGGGGCACTCCCATGAGCGGGATCGTGATTCCCCATCGAGACATTCGGAGCCTCCTCATGCGATGGACGGACGGACGGTCGAACCGCCGTCGACGACGAGGGTCTGCCCGGTCAGCCAGCTCGCCGTGTCCCCGGCCAGGAAGACCACCGCCTTGGCGATGTCCTCGGGCTCGCCGAGGCGGCCGAGCGGCATGTACTTGGCGATCTGCTCTTCGTTGTCCTCCCACAGTGCCCGGGCGAGGTGCGTCTTGACCAGTCCGGGGGCGACGGCGTTGACGCGCACCGAGGGGGCGAGCTCGACCGCGAACTGCCTGGTGAGGTGGATGACGGCGGCCTTCGTGGCGTTGTAGTAGCCGATGCCGTGCTCGGTCACCATGCCGCCGACGGAGGAGATGTTGACGATCGCCCCGCCGCGCGCCCGCATGGACAGCTTCCAGGCGAGCTGCGTCCACAGCACGACGGCGAACTGGTTGACCTGCACGGTCTTGTCGGCCCGCCCGGCGTCGATGTCGACCATCGGGCCGAAGTACGGGCTCGTGCCCGCGTTGTTCACGAGCACGTCCACGCCCCCGAACTCGGCCACGGCGGCCTCCACGCAGGCCCGCGCGGCGTCCTCGTCGCCGACGTGGGCGGCCTTCGGCAGCACGCCGACTCCGGGATGCGCGGCCCGGATGTCCTTCGCGACCTCCTCCAGGGCGTCCTGCTTGCGCGAGGACAGGACGACGTTGCAGCCCTCCGCGGCCAGCGCCTCCGCCGTGGCGCGTCCGATGCCGCGCGACGCGCCGGTGATCAGGGCGGTCTTCCCCGCCAGGCCGGTCTCGAGTCCCATGCTGCCGCCTTCCCTGCTGACGCCCGGATCTTTCTGACAACCGAATCGGGTTCAGCCTAGTCTCGGATGTTACGTTCTCGCCATGCAGATCACCGGTAAGAACATCGTGATCACCGGAGCCGGGAGCGGGATCGGGGCCGCGCTGGCCCGCCGGTTCGCCGCCGAGGGCGCGGCCGCGCTCTGCCTGGCCGACCTCGACGTGGACGCCGTGGAGCGGGTCGCCGCCGCACTGGAGTGCCGTACGGTCGCGCTCCGCGTCGACGTCGGCGACGAGGAGCAGGTCCAGGCGATGATCGGCAGGGCCGGTGAGTTCGGGCCGATCGATCTCGTGTGCTCCAACGCGGGCATCGGCACCGGCGCGGGGCTGGAGGCCGCCCCCGAGCAGTGGGCGGCCGCGTGGGCGGTCAACGTCCAGGCCCACGTGTACGCCGCGCGCGCCGCGCTGCCCGGCATGCTCGAGCGCGGCGAGGGCTATCTCCTGAACACCTGCTCGGCCGCCGGCCTGCTCACCCAGCCCGGCGACGCGCCGTACGCCGTGACGAAGCACGCGGCGGTGGCGTTCGCCGAGTGGCTCGCGCTCACGTACGGCGACCAGGGCATCAAGGTGAGCGCGCTCTGCCCGCAGGGGGTGCGCACGCCGCTGCTGGCCGAGGCCCTGGAAGGCGTGGCGGGGCAGGTCGTGGCCGCGGCGGGCGCCGTCCTCGAACCCGACGACGTCGCCGAGGCCGTCGTCGCGGGTCTCGCGGCCGAGTCCTTCCTGATCCTGCCTCACTCGGAGGTGGCCGAGTTCGAGCGCCGCAAGGCGGCCGACCGCGACCGCTGGCTCGCCGGGCTGCGTCGGATGGTCTCCACCGTCCGCGGCTGAGCGGCTCAGGCCGCCGCGTGGGACATGACGAAGCGGCGGAAGTCTTCGACGACGGGCGGGCGCGTCCGGCCGTCGACCCAGGCGAGGCCGCGGTTCACCCGAAAGGACTTCGCCTCATCCAGGACTGGGCGGGACCAGCGGGACCTCCTGAATCAGTCGTGTGTCCGACGGAAGCACGGCCCCCGGCGGATACGTGCCGTCCTTGATGCGCGGCCGTATCGTTTGCACGATCTGGAGGTACTTGGGCGGCGCGTAGTCCGTGTCTTCCATGACGACCTGCCATCAACTCGACTGGTCGAGGGCCTAGCGTTCAGTCAACCGGCCGTCACGACTACCGGACGGGTCCACACCGCCGCCGGATACGGCCAGGTGGCCGCCGACAAGATCGCTTTGGTCAGCTCCTCGGGGTCCATGGCCTCCACCAGACGCCACCGCCCCGACACCCACACCATCGCCCACCACGACCGCGTGGCCGCACCGAACCAGATCACCACACCGGGGAATCGGCGTCTCAGTACGGCCAGCGCATCGACGGTCATGACCGGTCGCCGGACCCCGCGTCACGAAGCTTCAAGTACTCGGCGATCTGCGCCGCCGCCCCCGCCGGATCATCCACCGCGTGACGGACGTGGTCATCACGCCGCCACACGAACGACTCACCCGACCGGGTGATCTCGATCCACAGCCTGCGGTCGGCCAGGTTCCCGCGCACCGTCAACGCCGGACGAGCGTCACTCATCCCGACCTTGACCCCGAGCTTGGCCAGCTCGCGGCACAACTCGGTCAAAAGACCAACCTGCCGACCATGATTCGACCCGCTCACCCCTGCTCCCTCCCGTTCGGCGCGGGACCGGTGACGCAGGTGTGAGCGACGAGAAGCCATCCCGTCAGCGCCATCGGCCCCGCAGCTCATCAGGCCGCCGACAATTCGCGACCCGTGCCTGAGCAGCGCGAAGACGGCCCCCGGACCGCTGGTCCAGCCATCGGCTCATCCGCCCGCGCAATGATCAGCCCTCGCCTTGGCCGGATGTACTTCCATCGGCGACCGCCGCAGGACACGCAGTAGGAGAGGTTTTCGTTTGTTCGCTGCTCATGCCGACAAGCCTGGCCCGGACGCTCACTCCGGAACGACTTCCAGCGGATATCCCCATTGGGGATAAACTTCGAGAACCCGAGTTTCAGGAGGCGATGCGTGATGTCTCGATCGTCCTTCGAGCCCATCCACATCCCGGATCACGCATGGCGTCAAGACTCGGTCCGGCGGTTTCTCCGGGAACGGCGCGCAGGGGAACTGTTCTGGTTCCTCCAGAAACATGGCATAAGTCAGATGCGCATCGCAGCGGCTACGGGTCAGTCTCAGAGCCGGATTAACGATCTCATGCACGGCCGACGCAAGAACATCGAGGCATTCGACGCATGGGAACGCATCGCCGATGGCCTGAACATGCCAGACCATGCCCGCATTACGCTCGGTCTCGCCCCAAGGAGACAGCAAGCGACAGAGCGGTCCGCCCCCGCCGATCTGGGACTTACCCTCCCGTCCTCACACAACGAGCGCATCGAAACCATTTCTACTCTCTGGCGCGCCGATCTCGACGAAGTGACACCTGTCGTCAGCGGGAAGATAAATGTCGCCGCCTGGAATGACGCGTCTTTGAAGTGGCTACTTCTCGCGGACTCAAGAACCGCAGAACCATCTGGTTCGGGAAGTCGACGCGTAGGGGCGACGGACGTTCAGCGCGTGAAGCTGACCACAGAGATCTTCGCGCAGATGGATAACCGATTCGGTGGAGGTCACGCGCGCCATTCGCTTGTTCAGTTCCTTGCCGGCGATGTCGAGCAACTACTATCCGGAAGCTTCACCGAAGAAGTCGGCCGCGACTTGTTTTCCGCAGTAGCGGAGGCGACCCTCCTCGCCGCGTGGATGTCATACGACAGCGGGCTACACTGCCTCGCTCAGCGGTATTTCATCCAAGCGCTAGCACTTGCCGAATCGGCAAACAACAGGTTGCTGGCGGGAAGCATCTTCGACGCGATGAGCCATCAAGCGACCTTTGTAGGACGCTTCCAAGAAGCCGCCAGCCTAGCGAAGGCCGCCCGGCTCGGCACTCAGGCCATTGCCACCCCGACGCTTACGGCCCATTTCCACGTCATGGAGGCCCGAGCGCTCGCCCGGCTTGGGGATGCGCGAGGGTGCGACTCGGCGCTCTCCGCAGCCGTCATGGCTTTCGGGAAGCGCAACCCCATGGATGACCCGGAATGGATCCAATACTTCGACGAGGCGGAGCTCGCCGCGGAGTTCGGCCACTGCTTTCGAGACCTCGGCCGACCAGTCGACGCGACGAACTATGCCTCACAGTCTCTCGGGAACGCCGACGGAACGTATCAACGAAGTGACTTCTTCGCTACGATGGTTCTCGCAGACTCCTACCTTCGCGCAGGTGAAGCGGAGCAAGCCTGCCAAGTCACGCTCGATGCCTTGCGCATCGGAGAGCAACTGAAATCCGCCCGATGTGTCAGCTATCTCCGAGAATTCCGGGCCGGCCTAGCCGATATAAGCGCAGAGCAGGTCATCCGCGACTTCGAAGAACAGACCGCCGGATTCTCGCTGTGGAGTCAAGCCGGTCCACCGGGCAACTGAAGCCTAGTACGGCTGCCAGTCTCGCTTGCCCGAGCCGGTGCACAGAGCCGATATTCGCTTGCGTACTTCAGCGGCGATTTTCTCATCATCGGATGCCTTCTGGCTAAGCCATGTGACCATCAGGAATTCGCGTACATCCCGTAGAACCGGGTAGCCGGGCCACTCCATCACGTCGAAGCCGTAGGTTTTGACAAAGACCTCGTACTCATCTCGCGTGTGCCAGCCGAAACTGTCGTGGTAGATCGCTGTGAGGGCCAGGTCCCACTCACGGGGACCGATCGCAAAGCCGTCGAGATCGATCAGTATCGGATTGCCCGCGTCATCGTGAATCACATTGCCGACGCTCGCGTCACCATGGATGACGCCTGGAGCCAAAGCGAACTCAAGTTCTGCATAGCGAGTCCGAAGTTCTCCCAACCGGCCACGCAAGAAATCGCGATCTTCCGAACTCAGCCAGCCGTCCCCATCGATGCGCAACTCTGCGCGGGCGAACGGCTGGAGTGGCGGCAGCCTGAGAGAAGACGGTGGCTCCAGCCGATGCAACCAGGCCAGGAGCGAGGCGACCTCAGCGGTAGAACCGTACGACTCCTTGTCCGAGATCAAGTCCCAGAAGGTCACCACTCGCCCATCAACGATGACCGGCTGATCGATAGGCAGCGCCCGAACTGCCGGATATCCCTGGCCCTCCAACCAGCGAGCCACCGCCACCTCTTTGCGCGCATCCGGCTCATAGGCAGCAGTCCGCGCGATCCGGCCGATGGTCCGATCAGGCAGGCGGTAGATCGCGTTCTCACCGATCCGCAGAAGCCGCGCACCCGTGACATCGATTCCCGCCACCGCGCCGGCGTGGTTCAACGTACGCAACGTGTCCGCAGCGGCGAAAGTCTGGGCGTTCCCGTCCTCGGCCGGCTCCGTAGCACCGTGGGAGATCATGCCTTGCACGCTACCTACACGCGCCCACGACGCCATGACCGACCTCTGCCGAATTTCGCTGTATTGGATCAAGGCGGCGCGCAAGCGCCGCCGCAGGCCGCCCGCTCCGGCACGCCCTACGTGCGTGCGGCGTGGGCGCCGGTCCCTCCGGCCGTGCCGATCGGGCGGCCACGCAGAGTGGGAACGGCTAAACAAATCCGGCCCCCCACTTCGTGTGAGGGACCGGACACTTACTTGTGCACGCCTGGACATCTCGGGCCGCGCAGGTGACGGCAACATGGGCAGACTGGGACAGATCAAGCCGGTCCGAAGGAGACAGAGTGATCTCTCCCAAGGCTTGATCACCTTGACCGAGATCGAACTCACCCAACCGACCTTTGGGATCCACACCTGTCCCGTCTTACGGGACAGCCGGCTCACGTCCCAGTGCACGCCGCGCTGCCCGACAATCCGGAACCCCTCACGCCGAACTGCTTTACGCCAGGTCGGTCGCCCGTGCGTCTCGGCGAAGAACTTACTCATGGCCTGGGCGAAGTCACGCAACGCCTACTGCTGCACCGTCTGCGAACCCGCCGCAAACGGACTGCGTTCTGGCTGACCTCGGACCCTTCCACTCAGCTAGAACACGTTATAGATTTGAGCGGTCGCTTGGTCAACAAGGAGGTCGCCGGTGGCGCAGCCTTCAGCCGGGAACGAACCCGTGGCCGTCGAGGGGCCGGTGAGCGTGGTCGACGGCTGGTTCACCGTCGACCCGCCACGCCTGACCGGCACCCGCTGCACCGCCTGCGGCACCGTCTACTTCCCGCCCCAGACGCTGACCTGCCGCAACCCCGCCTGCCACGGCGGCGACCTCGTCACCACCCCGCTGTCGAGCCGGGGCCGGATCTGGTCCTACGCCGACGCGCGCTACCGCCCACCGCCGCCGTACGTCTCGGGTGAGGAGTTCGAGCCGTACGCGATCGCCGCCGTCGAGCTGGCGGCCGAGCGGATCATCGTCCTCGGTCAGGTGGTGCGGGGCGTCGGCATCGCGGACCTGTCCGTCGGGATGACGGCCGAACTCGTCGTCGAGGAGCTCGACCCCGGCCACCTCGTCTGGAAGTGGCGCCCGCTGTTCGAGGAGGGCCCGTGAGTAAAGACGTCGCCGTCCTCGGGGTGGGCATGCACCCGTGGGGCAAGTGGGGGTGGAACTTCGTCGAGTACGGTCTCGCGGCGGCGCGGGACGCGCTGGACGACGCCGGGCTCGCCTGGACCGACATCCAGTACGTCGCGGGCGCCGACACGATCCGGAACGGCTACCCGGGGTTCGTCGCGGGCGCGACGTTCGCCCAGGCGCTGGGCTGGTCGGGAGCGCGCGTCTCGAGCTGCTACGCGGCGTGCGCGTCCGGCGCGCAGGCGATGAGCATGGCCCGGGCGCAGATCCTCGCGGGCCTCGTGGACGTCGCTCTCGTCGTCGGCGCGGACGCGACACCGAAGGGCTTCTTCGCGCCCGTCGGCGGGGACCGGCCCGACGATCCGGACTGGCTGCGGTTCCGGCTGCTGGGCGCGACCAACCCGGTCTACTTCGCGCTGTACGCGCGGCGCCGCATGGCCCTGTACGGGGCGACCCGCGACGACTTCGCCGCCGTGAAGGTGAAGAACGCCCGGCACGGCCGGCACAACCCGTACGCGCGGTACCGCAAGGAGGTCACCGCGGCGGACGTGGCCGGGTCACCGGTGGTCGCCGATCCGCTGCGGCTGCTGGACATCTGCGCGACCAGTGACGGCGGCGCGGCCGTCGTGCTGTCCAGCGTGGAGTACGCGCGCAGGCACGGGCGGGGCGCTCCCGTGCGCATCGGCGCGATCGCCACGGTCACGCCGACCTTCCCGAACACCGCCCTCGAGCTGCCGAACTTCGCGACCGACTCGAGCGTCGCGGTCGCTCCGCCCGAGCGGCCGTTCCGGTCGGCGAACGCGGCGGCGGCGTACGAGGAGGCGGGGCTGGGCCCGGAGGACCTGTCGCTGGCCGAGGTGTACGACCTGTCCACGGCGCTGGAGCTGGACTGGTACGAGGACATCGGCCTGTGCAAGCCGGGCGAGGCGGAGGGCCTGCTGCGCGACGGGGCGACCGCGCTCGGCGGCCGCGTCCCGGTCAACCCGAGCGGCGGGCTGGCCTGCTTCGGCGAGGCGATTCCCGCCCAGGCCATCGCCCAGGTGTGCGAGCTGACCTGGCAGCTCCGCGGGCAGGCGGGAGCGCGTCAGGTGGAGGGGGCGCGGGCCGGGATCGCGGTGAACCAGGGGCTGTTCGGGCACGGATCGGCGATCGTCGCCCGGACGTGAGTTACGTCACTCGGCGTGGCCAGTAAGGCATTGCTGACCTGCGTGGACATCGCTTCGTGCGCAGGTCGGCGACGGACTTGAGCACAGCGGGTTCTTGTCGGCCACGCTACGCGTCAGTATTTTTCACTGACGCGCCAGGGTTACGTCCGTGTCGCACGCGTCCCGTGTGGACGCGGAGTCCCACCCTGACCGCGCGCCCAGTCCGCCGAGATTCGACGCGAGGTGCCGCGCTGATGCGTCCATTCCGGGAGCGCAATCCGCTGCCGATCGGCATCGCCGGCCTGGCGACCGTCGGCCTGGCGACACTGCTCGCGTTCAACCTGCAGCACTTCACCGGCGGCACGACGTACTCCGCGGCGTTCAGCGAGGCGGGCGGCCTGAAGCCCGGCGAAGAGGTGCGGATCGCCGGCGTGAAGGTCGGCAAGGTGGACAGCGTCGACCTCGACGGCGACCACGTGAAGGTCAAGTTCACCAGCAGCGCGCACTTCGGGACGCAGACCCGCGCCCAGATCAAGATCAAGACGCTGCTCGGCTCCCACTTCCTCGCCCTCGACCCGAAGGGGCCCGGGCGGCAGTCCACGAGCCGGGAGATCCCGATCTCCCGCACCACCGCGCCGTACGAGGTCGTGCCCGCCCTCCAGGACGCCAGCGCCCAGCTCGGTCAGATCGACACGAAGCAGCTGGCCAAGGCGATGAACACCCTGTCCCAGACGATGGAGGGCTCCCCGGAGAACGTCCGGCGCACCCTGGCGGGCCTGCAGAAGATCTCCCGCGCGGTGTCCTCCCGGGACGACGAGCTGAATCAGTTGCTGAAGCACTCCAGCAACGTCACGTCGCTGCTCGCCGCCCGCAGCGGCGACCTCGCCGTACTCGTCCAGAACGGCGGCCTGCTGCTCCAGGAGATCAACGACCGGCGGACGGTGATCAACCAGCTGCTGACCGGCACCGTCTCCCTGTCCCAGCAGATCACCGCGACCATCCACGAGAACCAGGCCACCCTCAACCCCGCACTGCAGAACCTGCAGAAGGTCACGCAGATCCTGCTGCGCAACCAGGGCAACCTGGAGAAGTCCTTCGAGCTGATGGGCCCGTTCGGGACCGAGCTGTCCGACATCACCGGCAGCGGCCGGTGGTTCGACGTCTACATCCAGAACCTCATCCCGCTCCCCCTCTCGATCGCCCCGCCCAGCACCCAGAACAACACCACGCAGCAGACCCCGACGCAGGGAACGCCCGCTCCGACGCCAGGGACGAGCAAGAAGTCCACCGGCGGCACGAACACGACCGGCCGCAAGTCCAAGAACACCAGGACCGACAGCCCGTCCCCGGCCACGAGCAGCGGCAGCCCCTCCCCGTCCAAGACCGGAAATCCCTTCCCGTTCCTTCCGTGAACCCCGGTGTGCACGGGCGGCCGGTTCGGCGTCACGATCGGGGTATGGACGTACGCGAGCTGACGACCTCGAAGGAGCTCTTCACCGCGTCCGCGCTGCTCGCCGAGGTCTGGCGGCCGACCGACCCGATGCCGTACGAGATGCTCCAGGTGACGCGCCACATCGGCGGTTACGTCGCCGGGGCGTTCGACGGGAACACGATGGTCGGGGCGTGCGCGGCCTTCCCGACGGCCGACGGCGGCCTGCACTCCCACATCACCGGCGTCGCCGTGCCGGGCCGGGGCGTCGGGTACGCGATCAAGGTGCACCAGCGCGGGTGGGCGCTGTCCCGGGGCATCACGCGGATCGGCTGGACGTACGACCCGCTGACCCGGCGCAACGCGTACTTCAACCTGGTCAAGCTGGCGGCGCGCGCGACCGAGTACCTCGAGGACTTCTACGGCGACATGCCCGACGAGCTGAACATGGGCGACCCCAGCGACCGTCTCCTCCTGACCTGGCCGATCGAGAGTCCGGAGGTGGCCGCGGCCCTCGCGGGCGTGCCGGCGACGCGGCCGGAGCCCGGGGCGGACACGCCGATCGTGCTGCGCGCGGACGCGGCGGACCGTCCCGAGGCACGCGAGGCGGCGGGCGCCGCGACCCTCGCGGTCGGAACGCCGGCCGACGTCACCGCCCTGCGGGCGGGCGACCCGGACGCGGCCCGGGAGTGGCGCCGGGCCCAGCGGGCGGCGCTCGGCGGCGCGCTGGCGGAGGGCTATCGTGTGACCGGTTTCACCCGCGCCGGTTATTACCTCCTGGAGCGCCGGAGATGAAGCTCGCCGGAGTGGAGCTGCGGCGGATCCGCATGCCCCTCGTGACGCCGTTCCGCACGTCCTTCGGGACCGACGTCGACCGGGAGGTCCTGCTCGTCCGGGTGTTCGGGGACGAGGCCGAGGGCTGGGGCGAGTGCGTCGCCGCCGCGGACCCGCTGTACTCCGCCGAGTACGTGAACGGCGACGAGCAGGTCATCCGTGACTTCCTGCTGCCCCGGCTGCCCGCGGACGTCACCGCTCGCGGCCTCGGCGCGGTGTTCGAACCGGTCCGGGGACACCCGATGGCGAAGGCCGCCGTCGAGATGGCGGTGCTGGACGCCGAGCTGCGCCTGTCGGGGATGTCGTACGCGGCGTACCTGGGGGCGACGCGGACGCGGGTGCCGGCCGGGGTCTCCGTCGGAATCATGGACTCGATCCCCGAGTTGCTGGACGCCGTGGACGCCTACCTGCGGCAGGGGTACGCGCGGATCAAGCTGAAGATCGAGCCCGGCTGGGACCTGAAGCCGGTGCGCGCGGTGCGCGAGCGGTTCGGCGACATCCTCCTGCAAGTGGACGCCAACGCCGCGTACCGCCGCGCCGACCTGCGGCACCTCGCGGCGCTGGACCCCTTCGAGCTGCTGCTGATCGAGCAGCCGCTGCCAGAGGACGACCTGCTCGGGCACGCGCGGCTCGCTCAGACGCTGACCACCCCGATCTGCCTCGACGAGTCCATCGTCTCGGCGCGGGCCGCCGCCGACGCCATCACCCTGGGAGCGTGTTCGATCGTCAACGTCAAGGCGGGCCGCGTCGGCGGCTACCTGGAGGCCCGGCGGATCCACGACCTGTGCGCGGCCCATGGCGTTCCGGTCTGGTGCGGCGGGATGCTGGAGACCGGGCTGGGCCGGGCCGCCAACCTGGCGTTCGCGGCCCTGCCCGGCTGCACGCTGCCGGGCGACGTCTCGGCGTCCGACCGGTACTACACGCGCGACATCACCGAGCCGTTCCGGCTGGCGGACGGGCTGATGAGCGTGCCGTCCGGGCCGGGGCTCGGCGTGGCCCCGCTGCGGGACGTCCTGCACGAGTTCACCGAGCGGACCGACGTCGTACGGCTCCCCTGACGTCGCCTCCGATCGTGGAGTGGGTCAGCGGGTCCCGTCCGCGCCGAGGATGATCTCGGCCAGATAGGCGTCGAGCTGGGTGATCATGGCCTCCGGGGTCAGGTGGCCGGCCAGTCGTTGGATGGACAGGCCGTCGACGACGGCGTGCAGGCGCCGGGCGAGGAGGTCGGCCGAGGATGCCTGGGGCGTCAGGAGGCCCTCGCTGTCCAGGCTCTCGATGAGCTGACGGCAGAGCCCGTACATGCCGTCGAAGTGGGCGCGCTGGACCTCGGCCAGGCGCGGATCGCTCAGGCCGAGTGCCAGGAAGGCGAACGCGACGGTGGCCTCGGTGTGACGCCGCGCGTCGACCGGCATGGTCTCCAGCAGCGTGTCGCGGACCGCCTGATGGATGGTGCCGGTGTGCCTCATGTCGGCGATCCGGTCGGTGACCCGCTGGATCACCTGCTCGCAGGCGAAGGCCAGCAGCTCGGCGCGGGTGGTGAAGTAGTGCCGCAGCGCACCTGACGACCAGCCGGCCTCGGCGGCGACCGAGCGGATCGAGACCTCGTTCACCCCGTCCCTGGCGATGACCCGGCCGACGGCGTCGGCGATCTCCATCCGGCGCGCCTCGTGGTCCACGATCTTCGGCACCTGGCCATTATCGCACAGTCGTGTTATTTTCGTTTTAGTACAGTCGTGCGAAATAAAGAGGCGCTGTGGTCTTCCTGATCGTCGGATGCGAGATCGGCTTCTGGGTGCTGCTGGTGACCGGGCTCGCGACCCGCTATCTCCTTCGCGCCCGGCGGCTCAGCAACGTGCTCCTGGTCAGCGTCCCGATGGTCGACGTCGTACTGCTCGCGGCCTCGGTCGTCGACCTCCGGAGCGGCGCGCCCGCCTCACCCGTGCACGGCCTGGCCGCGATCTACATCGGCGTCTCGCTCGCCTTCGGCCATCAGATGATCCGCTGGGCCGACCAGCGCTTCGCCCATCGCTTCGCCGGCGGCCCCGCTCCCACGAAGGCACCCAAGACCGGGCGCGCCCACGCCGCCCACGAACGCGGCCAATGGCTTCGCCACCTGCTCGCCTACATCGTGGGGGCGGCGGTACTGGGCATCTTCACGCTGCTGGTCGGTGACGTCCACCGCGCCTCGAAGCCGTGGTCAGTGATGATCCCGTGGGGTCTCGTGCTCGCGATCGACTTCGTGATCTCGTTCAGCTACACCGTCGCCCCACGCAGGCGACGTGCGCGGAGCGGCGTCCCCGGTCAGTTCCGTACGGGCAGGTCGTAGACGCGCCGCACGCTGGACTCGACGCGGGAGATGTCCGTGCCGTAGATGTGCAGGGAGATCGCGATGCCGTCGCCGGAGTTCCGCACGCGGTGGATGTCGCCGGGCGGCGCGAAGCCGCTGACCTCGCCGACGTGGTTGTCGTTGACCCCAACGCGGACCAGGTGGTCGTCCCGCTGCACGTAGAGCTCCTCGTGCTCCACGCCCTGCAGCACGCCGAAGACGCACCAGGTCACGTGGTCGTGGATCGGCGTCACCTGCCCGGGCCGCCACACGAGCCCGACCAGGGAGAAGGTGCCGCCGGGCTCGACGTACAGCGTGTGGCTGACGTACCGGTCGGGGTCGCCCAGCCGCTCCTCGGCGGTCAGCACGTCCGGCGTGGGCATGTGGTGCCGCAGCGCGTCCGCGACGAGCCGCGCGGTCTCCCGCCAGTCGGCGTGCCGGTCCACGGCGGCGCGCACCCCCGTCACCAGATCCTCCAGGCCCGGGCGCACGGTCTCCAGAACGACTGTCATATCGGCCACCTCCTCCCCTTCAGGCTGCCGGAGGACGCACTCATCGGTCCAATGCCAATGCCCGGTCGTTCCCATAGACGGAGTCGATATATTGGCCGCATGCTGGACGTTTCTCGACTCCGGGTGCTGGTCGCGGTGGCCCGTACGGGCTCGGTGACGGCCGCCGCGAAGGAGCTGCACTACTCCCAGCCGTCGGTCAGCCACCACCTCGCGCGGCTGGAGGCCGAGACCGGCGCCAAGCTCGTGCGACGCGTCGGCCGCGGCATCCGCCTCACCGACGCGGGCCGGACGCTCGCCGAGCGGGGCGCGGAGATCCTCGGCAGGCTCGACGCGGCCGAGGCCGAACTGTCCGCCCACGTCGGGCTCGACCAGGGCCGGGTGCGCCTGGCCGCCTTCCCGTCGGCGCTCGGCACGTTCGTCCCCCGGGCCGCGTCGCTGCTGGCCGAGCGCCATCCCGGCCTCCGGGTGAGCCTCACCGAGGCCGAGCCGCCCGAGGCCGTCCGCATGCTCCGCGCCGGCTACGTCGACGCGGCGGTGATCTTCCGGTACGACCCCGGCGCCGAGGAGGACGACATCCGCACGTGGCGGCTGCTGGACGAGCCGAGCCACCTGGTGACGGCCGAGGCCGCCGAGCCGGACCTGGCGGCGTACGCCGACGCCGAGTGGATCGCCGGCTGCGACCGCTGCCGCCTGCACCTGCTCGAAATGTGCGAACGGGCGGGGTTCAGCCCCCGCATCTCGTTCACCACCGACGACTTCGTGGCCGTCCAGGCGCTCGTCGCAGCCGGTCTCGGCGTGACGGCGCTGCCCGCGCTGACGCTGCGCGCGGCCCGCAACCCCGACGTGTGCACCGTCGCACTGCCCGGCTCGACCCGTTATGTCCTTGCCGCCACGTACGGCGAGCCGCCCGAGCCCCCGGCCACCGCCGCCCTCCTCGACGCCCTCCGCGAGACCACCGACGCGGAGCCTCGCCCCGCGCCCGCCACTACCGGTCCATAGCAGCCGACCCAGGTAACGAGACCGTCGGCCGCCCTGTACTCCGGCATGAGAACCGGCCCGCCCAGTGAGGGCAGGCCGGTCTTGTCCTTGTGCGGTTCATCGCGGGTGCCCTGTGGGTCACCTAGCGCGACCGTTTGATGACATGCCCTCCGCCTTGGAAGCGGTGGGTTGTGGCAGAGCCCGGAGCGGCTCTGTCAGCCTTCCAGGTCCCCGCGGTCGGCGGAGGCCAGCAGTGCTTCGATCGCCTCGGCGTGAGACACGCCGGAGTAGCGCCTCATGGAGGTGTACTCCGGCCAGTCGAGCCCCTTGAGGCAGACCTCCACGGCCTCTTCGTGAGAGCCCCAGAAGTCGTCGTAGTGACGCACGTAGCGGTAGATCTCCAGGTCGACGCCCTTGGCGTGGGCGTCCAGCACCTCCGCGTGCGAGGCGAAGCGAGCGAGCGTGGACGCGTATTCAAGCACGTCGATGCCGTTGGCGTGGGCCTCCAGCACCTCCGCGTGAGAGGCGCGCCAGGCACGCGCGTACTCGTAGTTGGCCACGTTGATGCCGTTGGCGTGGGCCTCCAGCACCTCCGCGTGAGAGGCAGGGAAGAGGCTGCTGCCGCGGGCAGCGGCGTACGAGCCCACCTCGATGCCCTTGGCGTGGATCTCCAGCACCTCCGCATGGGTGGCGCCGGCCTTCAGCGCGGCGGCATAGGCGGCCACGTCGATCCCGCTGGCGTGGCCCAGCAGGGCGTCCTCATGAGAGGCGCCGCGCTGCCGCCGCGCGACGGCGTAGCGCTCCACGTCGATGCCGTTGGCGTGCGCCTCCAGCACCTCCGCGTGAGAAGCGCCGTCACACTGTGCGGACCACCGCGCCGACCAAGGGCTGTCGGCCAAGCCTCGCGCGTTGGCGTAGTGCGCCAGGTTGAGGCCGTTGGCGTGAGCCTCCAGCGCCTCCGCGTGAGTGGCACCGGCCTCCCGCGCCTTGGCGTAGTGCTCGGCCCAGACGCGGTTGGAGTGGGCTTCCAGCGCCTCCGTGTGGGTGGCGCCGGCCTTCCGAGCCTTGGCGTAGTAACCGACCCAGAAGCCGTTGGCGTGGGCCTCCAGCACCTCCGCGTGAGTGGCACCGGCCTCCCGCGCGTCGACGTAGTAGCGGTAGTCGTACCTGCCGAAGACGAGGTGAGCCCGCAGGTAGTCCAGGAGAGAGATCCTGGTCGCTCGTGCCGGAGCGTCGGTGGTCAGAGGCGACTTGGTGTTGGTGATCTCGGACATGCGAGAACTCCTCGTTTCCAGATTCTTGTTTGTGCTCCTTTCGGCTCTACAGTCCTGAAGCAATCAGCCATGGCACGTCGCTGCGACCACTACATCACCGATCTGCCAAAAGACCAGAAGCCAGGCCTCGCCTGATCGCGCACTGCCGGCCGTTGAGCCGCAGCCGGATGGAGTGGATGAGGCCGGTCACCCTGGCGGACGTTACGATCACGGCCGTGAAGCTGAAGCAGGGCCGGGTCCGGGTCTCCTACAGCGCATCCCACAGGCCGCGACGGTGACCGCTCCCGACCGGTAACGCCGGGCGACCCGCAGCGCGGCGGCCGCCGCCGGCGCGCAGATCCAGCGCCGTCGTCGGCAGCGCGGGATGAGCCAGGCGGAGCTAGCGCGGCGCACCGGACTGAGCAAGGCCACGCTGTCGCAACTGGAATCCGGCGGCGGCAGCCCTGCCTCGACACCCTCGACGCCATCGCCGTCGCGCTGAGCATCCCGCTCACCGACCTGCTGACCCGCGACGCGTCGCCGGGGACCGTTCACCTCCCCGCGACCGTCGCGAGCGATGAGGGACCGACCTGCGAACTGCTACGGCGGATCAGCGGCGGTCACAGCCTCGAGCTCTGGCGGCTCCGTCTCCCGGCGCACACCTCCGTCGACGGCGTTCCCGCGCGCCGGGCACGGTCGAGCACCTTCTCGTCGCCTCCGGCGACTCGTCGCCGGCCCGACCGACGATCCGCGTTCGCTCAACGCGGGAGACCTGCTGGCCTTCGCCGGAAACGCCTCCCACGCCTACCGCACCGACGACATCCCGGCGGACGTCACCGTCGTCATCGCCTCACCAGCCATCGGCTGAGCCCTGACAGACAGAGATTCCCGGTCTCTGAGGTGACCTACTGGTGTCTCGACAGCACGATCGCAACCTCGACACAGGCTCCCTGGTTGGCGCTCCGGCTGCTTTTGGTCCAGGTAGGAGAGTTCTTCTGCTCAAGATTAGGCATGGGATGAACCTCGTCGTAGGAGGGGCTAGATAGTCGCAGCTGCAGCAGCAACGACTGCGATCGTATCCGTCTCGCCGAGAGCCGTCTTCTTCAGCCGCTCGAACGCCTCCTCATACTGCGTGACCTCGCTCGGTTCTTCCACGAACAACTCACCCGCGATCGTTTCGACATATGTGGCCGGCGCATCCGCGGAGTCAGTGAACCTGAGGACGGTGAAGCTGCTGGCCACTGCGGCGTGGGCACCAGCGCTGAACGGCATAACTTGGACTGTGATGTTCGGCCGTTCCATGAGCTTCAATAGGTGCTCGAGCTGTGCACGCATTACATCGGGTCCGCCGACGGTCCGACGGATAACACTTTCGTCTATGACAGCCCATAGGCGCGCCGCCTCAGCGCCGTCAAGGATCCGTTGGCGTTGCACGCGCACACTGACTCTGCTTTCAATCTCAGCGGCGGCGGTGGTTGGAGGCTCAGCGCCGATGATGAGCGCCCGCGTGTAGTCCTCGGTCTGAAGCAGACCCGGAAAGATCGATTCCTCGAAGGAGAGGATCTCGGCGGCTTCCGCCTCCAACCCGATATAGGTCGTATACGTACGGCTGAGCATCTTTCGGTACGGATGCCACCATCCACGTAGCCGACCGTCCAGGGCGAACTGGATGAGTTCATCACGCTCCGCTCCGGTGACCCCATAGAGCCCACAGAGCAGACGTACGTCGTTCGGATCAGGCCTGACCCCTTGTCCCGATTCGAGATAGAGCGGTTTTGAATCACCCCAGGTGAGTTGCTTCGCGACCTCAGACGCCGTCAGCCCACGGTCTTCGCGGAGGCGACGTAGCTCGGCAGCGAGGCGTCGGCGGCGAACAGTAGGGCTCGGCTCGCGTCCATCGGGCATCGGTGGGGACCTCCTCAATTCCTGGCGAGCAGCCGGAAAGGCGACCAGCCGGATGCTGCGACCAATGAGACATCAGCCATAAAGGCCGCGACCCGAATTTCAGGACTTGAAAATCATGACGCGCAGGAGCATCGTTACCTCATCATCTCAACGGAGAGTGATGATTATGCCACTTTGCGTACGCGCGCGCTGGAGTGGTTACCCGAACCGAAACCTCCGACAGGAGTGATCTCCCTGTGACACTCGACCCGACGGTCATTCCCGACCACGCCGATCCCCCGATCGCGGCAAGCCGTCCCTCATGGCTGGCGCTGCGCGCACGGCCTGAGTACGCCTCGAAGGCCCGTGCCTTCGCCAGTACGGCGGTGTTCGGGTATCCGTTCGACGCCTACGAGATCGCTCTCATCGTCAGCGCACTGGTGACGAACGCCATCCGCGCCGCCATGGCCCTACGCACGTGGCCGGACGACAGCTATCCGATCGGAGTCGAACTGCTGGCCACCACCCGATACGTGCACCTGGCCGTCACCGACCCCGATCACCGGCCGATGCCCGCACCCGATCAGGGTGGCCTGCTCGCCGAGCACGGCCGCGGCCTGACCATCGTCGACCAGCATGCCGCCGATCGATGGGTCACCTACGCAAAACACGGCAAAACCGTCCACGTCGTCATCCCGGCAGAGGGAGTCACCCTCACTGCCGCGGAACTCACAGCCCGCCATGCCCCTGCCTGAGCCGGGGAAGACAGCAGGTCGCCGACCGATCCGGGACGACAACCGCAGGCGGTCAGTCGAGCCCCTTCACCCGTTCGATGACGCTGGGCGAGATCTCGGTGTTGTTGCGGGTGAGGTAGCGGATCAGGACTCGCAGCTCCTCGTCGCTGTAGTCGGCCATCGCCTTCTCGTACACCTCGGCCACGGGCAGGAACCGCCGGCCGAGCTCGGTGATCGGACCGTCCCGCAGCGCCTCGACGATGACCCGGCGCCGGTCCTTGTCGTCCCGGCGGCGCCGCACCATCCCGGCCCGCTCCAGCCGGTCGATCACGGCGGTGATGGCCCCACCGGTGGTGAGGAACATGGCGTCCGCGAGTTGTCCCGGCGTCATCGGCCCGCGCAGTTGCAGCAGGTTGATGCACTGCATGTCGGTGACGTTGATGCCCGACCGGCTGGCGATGGCGTTGTGCAGCAGCACCGTCCACACGGTGCTCACCCGGGCCTGGTGACTCAGCTCCGCGATGAGCTCCGCACGCTCGGACGCCGCCATCGAACCTCACTTCCGACCGGCTCAAGACGCTCTGATTTAGAGCTTTCCCCGCTCATTGTATCCGTGGCCAGGAAAGATCCCAGCCACGACGCGACCGACGGGTCCCGATCCCGCCGACGACCCGCGAGTGGAGGCTCGGCCCTGCCGCCCGGATGGACGCATCGGCCGCACCGTACGGAATGCTCGGCAAGCGCACCTGAGAATCGGACCAAATGGCACAGATTGCCGCCGCAAACGCGGCTTTCCCGAGCGATCGGCACAGCCCCGCCCCGTCGACCGAGGCTGAGACGAGGGGGATCAGTCGAGGAAGATCGCGGTGTCCAGCGTGAAGTCGACCGGCTCCGGAATGTGGAGCTTCTCTCCCATGGCGACCTCGGTCTTCTCTGTGTACGCCCCGTCCTTCAGCCGGCTGAAGACCGTCACCGTCGGCGGATCGCACACCGGATCGACGAGGAGCATGACCGGCACTCGTCCCCGGGCGTAGATGCGGGGCTTCTTCACCCGGTCGTCCTCGACGCTCGCCGGTGACACGATCTCCCCGACCATGACGAGCCCGTCCGTGAACACTTCACGCTCACCCCAGCGCGGCGCGTCCTTGGGCGCCATCGCGAAGTCCGGCTCGAACGGCTCCCGCGTGCCGGGCAGGCACACGTCGAGCCCCGGATACACCCGCCAACCCCGTTCCCGTGCCAGCGGAGCCAACGCTTCTGGAAGAAGGTAGGCCTTCCACTGGTTCTCCGGACTACCGACGGGGCTCACGATGAGCCGCCCGTCGATGATCTCCGCACGCCACCTGCCGAGGTACGGGACCAGGTGATCGTAGAGATCGCGTAGGTTGCGCTCGGCAGGGGCCGGTGGCTCTGCCGGGGGCGCCTCCGCCACAGCCTGCTCCACCACGGCCTCGGCCGGTGCAGGCTGATCGGCCAGGTCCCGCTCGGTCGTGGACCGCTCCGACACGGGCTCGCTCGCTTCCCGCTGGGCGGCCGGGCGCTTCTCGACGTGCCGTTTGCGCGACTGCACAGCCATGGGAGGACCATTCCTTCCGCACTCCTCGGGGGGTCCAGACTACAGAGGGATACCCTATGTATCCCAAGAGATACGGAGCGCGATCGCGAAATCAGCTGTGGTGGGCGGCGCGCTGGGCGATCTGTTTGGCCCAGCGGTAGTCGGCCTTGCCGGCCGGGGAGCGTTGCATCTCCGGGACGAAGGCGTACGTCCGGGGGACCTTGTAGCCGGACAGGACACCGCGGCAGTGGGCGTCGAGGTCGGCCTCGTCCGGCGGTTCGCCGTACGGCTGGACGACGGCGGCGACGCGGCTGCCGAACCGCTCGTCGGGGATGCCGGTGACCAGCGCGTCGAAGACCGCGGGGTGGCGTTTGAGGACCGCCTCGACCTCCTCGGGGTAGACCTTCTCCCCGCCGGTGTTGATGCACTGCGAGCCCCGGCCGAAGATCGCGATCGTGCCGTCCGCCTCGACCGTCGCGATGTCCCCGGTGAGCAGCCAGCGCACCCCGTCCACCTCGACGAACGTCTTCGCCGTCTTCGCGGGATCGCCCCAGTAGCCGAAGGCGATGTGGCCGCTCTTGGCGACCTGCCCGATCACGCCGGAGCCCGGCTCGACCTCCTTCAGCGCGTCGTCCAGCACCCGCAGCCGCGGGTCGTTCGGCCGGTAGCGCATGCCCGACTCCGGGGAGGACCCCTCGACGCCGGACGCGGTGTAGCCCGACTCCGAGGATCCGAAGTTGTCGAGGATCATCACGTTCGGCAGGAGCTCCTGCAGCCGGTCCCGTACGGCGCCCGACAGGATCGCCCCCGTGGAGCTGAGCACGCCGAAGGAGCTCAGGTCATGCGATCCGGCCGCGATGGCGTCGGCGAGCGGCCGGGCCATCGCGTCGCCGGTGATGTTGATCGTGAAGACCTTCTCGGCCTCAATCGCCTGCAGCACTTCCACGGCGTCGAAGCGGCGCGTGTAGACGATCGTCGCGCCCATCCACCAGCCGATGAACGTGGCCATCTGCGCGGCGCCGTGCATGAGCGGCGCGGCCGCCATCATCACGAGCGGTCCGGAGCCCTTGGCGGCCTCGATCACCTCGTCGGGCGTCTTCCGCGGTTCGCCGTACGGGTTGCCGCCGCCGAACGCCATGAACAGGTCCTCGCACCGCCACATCACGCCCTTGGGCATGCCGGTCGTGCCGCCCGTGTAGATGATGTAGACGTCCTGGCCGGACCGCTCCGGGAGGTCCCGCGCGGCCGGCGACTCCGCCAGGGCGTCGCGGTAGGAGACGGCGTGCGGGGACTCCCCGCCGACGACGATCCGGTGCCGCAGCGACGGCACCCGGGACGCCACCGCCTCGACCCGGTCCTCGAACTCCGCGTCGTACACCAGCGCCACCAGGTCGGCGTCGGCGTAGAGGTACTCCAGCTCCGCCTCGACGTACCGGTAGTTGACGTTGACCGGCACGGCGCGGATCTTCAGCGCGGCGAGCAGCGCCGCCACGTACTCCACGCCGTTGTACAACTGGATCCCGACGTGCCCGCCGGGCTCGACGCCCGCCGCGCGCAGGTGACCCGCCAGGCGATTCGCCTCGTCGTCCAGCTCGGCGTACGTCCGGCGTTCCGTGCCGCCGCCCGAGTCGTAGACGACCACGGCGGTGCGCTCGCCGATCGCCTCCGCGAGTCCTTCGAACAGGTCGGCGTGGTTGAACTCCATCGCGGGCCTCCGTAGGCCGGACCGGGTGTCAGGGTCGGTCGGAGCCGACGACCCACATCGCGTAGAACTGCGCGCCGCCGCCGTACGCGTGTCCGAGGGCCCTGCGCGCGCCCTCGACCTGGTGCTCGCCGGCCAGCCCGCGTACCTGCAGGGCCGCCTCGGCGAAGCGGATGAGACCGGACGCGCCGATCGGGTTGGACGACAGCACGCCGCCCGAGGCGTTCCAGGGGATGTCGCCGTCGAGGGCGGTCGCGCCGCTCTCGGTGAGCTTCCAGCCCTCACCGTCGCCGCAGAAGCCGAGGTTCTCCAGCCACATCGGCTCGTACCAGGAGAACGGGACGTACACCTCGGCGCAGTCGAGTTCGCGGCGCGGGTCGGTGATGCCCGCCTGCCGGTACACGTCGGCGGCGCAGTCCTTGCCCGCCTGCGGGCTCACGGTGTCCCGGCCCGCGAAGAAGATCGGCTCGGAGCGCATGGCGGTGCCGTGCACCCAGGCGGGCGGGTTCGGGGCGCGCCGGGCGGCTTCCTCGGAGGCGAGCACCATCGCGGCCGCGCCGTCGCTGGACGGGCAGGTCTCCAGGTAGCGGATCGGCTCCCACAGCATCGGCGTCGACTCGACCATCTCGCGGGAGATGCCGGGGATGCGCAGGTGGGCGTAGGGGTTCTTCAGGGCGTTCCGCCGGTCCTTGACCGCGACGAGCGTGCCGATGTGGTCGGGCGCGCCGGTCCGCCGCATGTACGCGCGGATGTGCGGGGCGAAGTAGCCGCCCGCCCCCACGACGATCGTCGGCGACAGCGGCGGGTGCGTGGACAGCGCCCAGGTCGCGTTCGACTCGGACTGCTTCTCCCAGGCGACGACGAGCACGCGGTCGTGCACGCCGGCCTGGACGAGGCTCGCCGCGACGAGGGCGGTGGACCCGCCGACCGACCCGGCGGTGTGCACGCGGATCATCGGCTTGCCGCGCGCGCCGAGCGCGTCCGCGAGATACGCCTCGGGCATCATGACGCCCTCGAACAGGTCGGGCGCCTTGCCGATGACGACCGCGTCGATGTCCTTCCATGTCAGCCCGGCGTCCTCGAGGGCGCGCAGCGCCGCCTCGCGTACGAGCCCGGCGATGGACACGTCGGTGCGCTTGGTGCGGTACTTGGTCTGGCCGACCCCGATCACCGCGCAGGCGTTTCCCATCCTCATGCCTCCAGGACGCAGACGAGGTTGTGCTGCAGGCACGGCCCGGACGCCGCGTGCCCGAGCGTGCGGCGGGCCTCGCCGCGGTGGATCCACGACGCGGCCTCGCCGACGCGGATGAGGCCGGTGGCCATGACGGGGTTCGCGGCCAGCGGTCCGCCGGACGGGTTGACGCGGACGTCGTCGGCCAGGCCGATCGCCTCGCGCAGGATCAGCTCCTCGTGGCTGAACTGCGCGTGCAGCTCGGCCACCTCGACGTCCCGCGCGCCCGCCTTCGCGGCGGCCAGCGCTGCCGACTCCGAGCGGCTCAGGTCGCGGACGCCGAGGGAGTGCGCCTCGATCCGGTGGTCGATGCCGCGGATCCAGGCCGGGCGCTCGCTCAGCTCACGGGCGCGGTCGCCGGCGGCCAGCACGACCGCCGCCGCGCCGTCGGTGATCGGCGCGCAGTCGTACGGCCGCAGCGGCGCGACCTCGTAGCCCTCGTCGGCCGGGTCGGGCAGGTCGAGGGCGTACGGGTTGGCGCGCCCGGCCTCACGGGACCGGGCGGCCACGGCGCGCAGGTCGTCCTCCTTGTGCCCGGCGTCCAGGAACGCGCGGGCCTGCAGCGCGGCGAGCGACACCTGGTCGGGGCCGAGCGGCGCCAGGTAGTACGGGTCGAGCTGCAACGTCATGATCTCCCGCAGCGATCCCTGGGAGGACTTGCCGAAGCCGTACACCAGCGCGGTGTCGACGTCGCCGTGCTGCAGCCGGACCCACGCCTCGTACAGCGCCCACGCGCCGTCCATCTCGACGTGGCTCTCCGAGATCGGCGGCCAGGCCCCGACCGTGTCCAGCGCGGACACGAACGAGAACGGCGCCCCGGCGAGGTAGTCCAGCGAGCCGGAGCAGGTGAACCCGAAGCGGTTCAGCCCGGTGGTCTGCTTGATCTCGGTGATGACGGGGGCGAGCAGCTCGACCTCGGTCAGTCCGGCGTCCTCGCCCGTGTGCTCGGTCTGCGCGAACGCGACGACCGCGACATCCCGGCTCACAGGTACTCCTTGATGTCGTCGAAGGGGACGTCGGGTTCGCCGGTGGGTTCGAACCACTTGATGTTCTCCATGGTCCGGCCCCATTCCTCGCGCGGCTTCCAGGCCGCCTTGACCCGCATGCCCATCCGCACCCGGTCGGCGTCGATGCCGGCGACCAGCGCGAGCAGGGAGATGTCGGAGCCGTCGAGCAGGATGTACGCCGAGACGAACGGCACCTGCGGGGCGCGCGGGTCCGGGATGTTGTTCACCGCGAACGTCGTGACCGTGCCGGTGCCGGCGACCTCCACCTCTTCGGTCGTGGGCACGCCGTCGACCGGGCACAGCCCCCGCATCGGCACGTAGACCTTGCCGCAGACGTCGCAGCGGTGGCCGAGGAGGCGGCCCTCCGACACCCCGTCGAGGAACCTCGTCAGCGCCCAGCCCGCGTTCAGGCGGTACTCCGCCCGGCTCGGCGCCGTGATCATCGTGACGTCGGGCCGGAAGCACTCGATGTCCCGGATCGAGCCGGTCCGCTCGGCCCGGAACCTGGGCCGTACGCGCATGCCGGTGCGCAGGGACTTCGGCGGGTCGGCGCCCGGTTCGAACGTCCCCACGTCGAGGGCGTGCAGGAGGGCGGTGTCGGCGCCGTCGGGCCGGATCAGCGCCCAGGCGAACGGCCGGTCCAGGGGGTGGACCGCGCGCGGCCGCGACACCCACGACCAGGACGTCACCGTGCCGCCCGGCCCGACCTCGACGTACTCGTCGGTGACCGCCTCGCCGTCCGCGTCGTACTCGGCCGGCGGGAACAGCACCCCGCCGGAGGCCGTACGGACCCCGACGAGGCGGCCGTCGCGCAGCTCGGTGAGGAACCGGCCGATCACCGGGCCGACCGACCGGGTGTAGCCGCCGGGGAACTCCAGGGCGTGGTCGGCGACCAGCGGTTCCGGGGGTTCAGATGGCATTCTGGCGGTCCTTCCAGTACGGGTCCCGCAGCTTGCGTTTGAGGAGCTTTCCGTTGGGCTCGCGCGGCATCCGCTCGATGAAGTCGAACGACCGCGGCCACTTCATCCGGGCCAGCCGGCCGTCCAGGGAGGCGAGGATCTCTTCGGCCAGTTCCGGTCCCGGCGCGACGCCCTCGGCGGGCTCGATGACCGCCTTGATCTGCTCGCCCCACTCGTCGTCCGGGATGCCGAAGACGGCGACGTCGGCGACCTTGGGATGGATGATGATCTCGTTCTCGATCTCGGCCGGGTAGATGTTCGCCCCGCCGGAGATGATCATGTCGGCCTTGCGGTCGGACAGGAACAGGTGGCCGTCCTCGGTGAGGTAGCCGATGTCGCCGACGGTGAAGAAGTCCTTGAGCCGGTTCGCCTGCGTCTTCGCGGGATCGCCCTTGTACTCGAACGAGGCGCTCATCATCTTCATGTAGATGGTTCCGGGCGTGCCGGGCGGGACCTCGTTGCCGTCGTCGTCGACGACCAGCAGCTCACTGATCGGCCAGGCCTTGCCGACGGTCCCGGGGTGCTCCCGCCAGTCCTGCGGGCTCGCGATCGTGCCGCCGCCCTCGGTCGCCGCGTAGTACTCCCAGACGCAGTCGCCCCACCAGTCGAGCATCGCCTGCTTGAGCGGCACCGGGCAGGGCGCGGCGGCGTGGATCGCCCACCGCATCGACGAGACGTCGTACCGCTCGCGCACCTCCTCCGGCAGCGACAGCAGGCGCTTGAAGTGGGTCGGCACCATGTGCGTGTTCGTGATCCGGTACCGCTCGATGAGGCGCAGCGCGTCCTCGGCGTCCCACCGGTCCATGTAGACGAGCGTGTGCCCCATGTGCAGCGCCGACCCGCCGAACTGGGTGACGGCCGTGTGGTAGTTCGGCGAGGTGACCAGGTGCGCGTTCGGCGGGCCCGGCGTGAAGCCGAAGAACGTCAGCAGGAAGGTCATCAGCTCGGCGCTGTCGTCCGGGTCGATCCCGGCCAGCGCGCGCCGGACCCCCTTGGGCCGCCCCGTGGTCCCCGACGTGTAGTGCATGGTCGCGCCGTTCGTACGCTCCTCCGGGAGCGTGTCCGGCCGCCCTTCGACCAGCTCGCCGAAGTCCCGGAATCCGGGGACCTCGCCGAACGCGAAGCGCCGCCGCGGGTCGAGCCCCGCCTCCTCCGCGCCCCGGGCGCCCTCGGCCGCGTACCGCTCGTGCACGAAGAAGGCCTTGGCCTCGCTGTCCGCGACGATGTAGCCGATCTCCGGACCGGTCAGGTGCCAGTTGATCGGCGTGTAGTACCAGCCGGCCTGCAGCGCGGCGAGGTAGAGGATGAGGCCCTCGACGCCGTTGGGCACCAGCCCGCAGACGCCGTCGCCCGGTCTCAGCCCGAGGTCGCGCAGCCCGTGGACGACCCGGTTGCAGCGGGCGAGCAGGTCCGCGGCGCGGTACTCCGTCCCGTCCGGGTCCACGGCCGCGACCCAGTCCGGGTCCTTCGCCGCAAGCCGCCAAAAGCCCAACGAGCCCATGGATTACTCCCTGTACGTCTCGGCACCGGTCGTACGGAGGTTCCGTTCGCAGTAGATCACGTTCTCGTTTTGTGCTGCAAGCCCTGTTGAGATGCGACGAGCATCACTAGAATCCGTTCTTGTTTCGGCGTCGCGTGACCTCATGCGCGGCCGCGAGCAGGGAGGACGGCAATGGCGGAGCGACTGCCCATCAGCACCCCGCACTGCACGGTCGAGCGCGACGGCCACGTCGTCATCGTGACCATGAACCGGCCCGAGGCCCGCAACGCCCTCAGCACCGACATGCTCGTCGGTATGGCCGACGCGTGGGCCTACATCTCCGATACCCCGGACGTCCGGGTCGGCATCCTCACGGGCGCCGCCGGGCAGTTCTGCGCCGGCGCCGACCTGAAGGCCATGGGCCGGCCGTCGGAGGACGAGCGGGTACGGCAGCGGGCGTCCGAGATCGAGAACTTCCACTGGAAGGGCCTCCTGCGCGACTGCCGGCCGAAGAAGCCGCTGATCAGCGCGATCGAGGGGTACGCCGTGGCCGGCGGCACCGAGCTGCTGGTCGGCACCGACATCCGCGTCGTCGCCGAGGGGGCCACGCTCGGGCTGTACGAGGCGAAGCGCGGCCTGTTCCCCATGGGCGGCTGCGCGATCCGGCTCCCCCGCCAGATCCCGTACGCCTTCGCGATGGACATCCTGCTCACCGGGCGGTCCGTCGCCCCCGGCGAGGCGCTGCGGATGGGCCTGATCAACCGGATCGTCCCGGACGGCCAGGCGCTCAAGACCGCCCGCGAGATCGCCGACGACATCGCCTCCTGCGGTCCGCTGGCCGTCCAGGCGATCCTGGAGACCTACCGCCGGACCGAGGGCCAGGCCGAGGCCGACGCGTTGCGGATCTCCGACGAGCTCGGCTGGCCGGTCATCGGCTCGGCCGACGCCAAGGAGGGCGCCCGCGCGTTCAAGGAGAAGCGCCCCGCCGTCTTCACCGGCGAGTGACGCGCTCACCGGCCTGCCGCCCGCGACCGACCGGGTGGCCGACGCCGCGTACGCCCGGGTGGCCGACGCTGCGTCCGGCGATCTAGGGGGTGGTGGCGGTCGACGGCGCCCCGCTGCGCACGCACTACATGTCCTGGCCCGGCAAGTCGTTCAAGGTCGACCTTCTGGGACTCGACCAGGTGGCGCCGGCCCGCGTCGTCGCGCGGTTCCGTGTCACCGCGGGGCCGGGATCGGCGGTCGCGCCGACCGCGTGGGCCGCTCCGGCGCACTCCGGGGACCACGCGCCGAGCGCCGCTCTTCTCCTGGACTCCGGCCACGCCACCGAGTACCCGGTGCTCCGCACCCAGGGCGGCGCCTGCCTGTGCACGGAACTGAACGACGTCAAGGCCGGGCAGCAGGTCGACCTGGACGCCGTCTTCCCGGCGCCGGCGGGCGGCGCGGGGAAGATGATCGTGGTGTTCCCGAACACGCCGCCCTTCCTGGACGTCCCGATCACGGCGCACGCCCCGTACGTCCTGCACCAGCGGCAGGGCGGCACGCCGCTGAACCCGGTGACGACGCCCACGGCCACGCCGGAGAGCTACCCGCTCGTCACCACGGTCCGGCACGGCGACGAGACCGACGCGACAGGCGGCGGCAAGACCAGCGTCCGGCTCTCCTCCGACGTGCTCTTCGCGACGAACAGCGCGAAGCTGACCGGGAAGGCGCAGGCCCTGCTCAAGCAGGTGGGCGCGAAGATCGAGAAGTCACCGGGCACCACCGTCGCGGTCGACGGGTACGCCGACAACACCGGCACCGACGCGGTGAACCTCCCGCTCTCCAAGAAGCGCGCCGAGAACGTCCGGGCGGCACTGCGCGAACTGGTGAAACGGCAGGGGATCCAGTACTCGGCCGCCGGGCACGGGTCGGCCGACCCGATCGCGGACAACGGCAAGCCCGCGGGGCGCGCCCTGAACCGGCGGGTCGTCATCACGTTCGCCGCCCTGGCGCAGGTGCCGCAGGACAAGCGGCCACTGCCCGCCGCCGGCGCGGACCCGGCCGGACGGCCCGACGCTCCGGCGGTCGCCTCGGTGCACGCCGGCGAGGGGCCCATCCCGTTGCTGCCGTGGCCGAAGTCGATGACCTTCGGCGTCACCGGTCTCATCCGCGAGCCGAACGGTTTCGCGGTGCTCACATGGACGCTGCACAAGGTCAACAAGCACCCGGTACCGGCCGGGTTCGCCACCGACCTGGCGGACGTCTTCCGCAACGCCGGACCGGGTCGCATCGTGCTGGGCGCCGGCCAGGACGAGTACAAGAACGTCACGGACACCAGGCAGCAGGCGGTGTTCCCCGGCTACTCGCTCCGCCAGGGCGATTACGTCGTGCGCGCCCGGGACAGCCTCGCCGGCTGGAACATGTTCCGGCTCCCCGCGGGCGTACGGACCGTCACCGTCCGGGTCCCCGGCTTCCCCGCCGTGCCGAACGTCCCGGTCCAGGCCTCGAAGCCCTGACGCCGGACTCTCGATCGCGTCGAGCGGTGGACGCCCGGGACGCCGTCCCGCTACGATCCCGACCGTCTGGACGGTCGGTAACTCATGATCGAGGGGACGTATGCGGGATCGGATCCTGGACGCCGTCGAGCGGGTGCTCGTGTCCGCCGGAGCGGACGCGGTGCGGTTGGACGCCGTCGCGGCCGAGGCCGGGGTCAGCAAGGGCGGCCTGCTGCACCACTTCAGGTCCAAGCAGGCGTTGCTCGAGGGAGTGCTGAACCGCCTCGTCGACCGCTTCGAGGCCGAACTCCCGCCGGGCGGGTCACCGCCCGGCGCCTTCACCCGGGCCTGGCTGGACGCCACCATCCCCGACGCGGACGCCCCCGCGCGGGACCACACCGACCAGGTGTCCGTGGCCCTGCTGGCCGGGATGTCGGGCGGACCCGAGGTGCTGGCCGCGCTGCGGCGGCACTACGAGACCTGGCAGCGCCGGCTCGCCGACGACGGGCTCGACCCGGCGACGGCCACCCTGGTCCGCCTCGCCGTCGACGGCTGGTGGATGGCCCGGCTCCTGGACCTGGCCCCGCCCGGCGGCGACCTCCACCGTCAGGTACGGGCGCGGCTGACCGCGATGATCGAGGAGGGTGCGTGATGCCGTACGTCCTGCTGGCCCTGGCGATCGCCGCGGAGGTCGCCGCGACCCTGTCGCTGCGCGCCTCGGAGAACTTCTCCCGGCTCGGCCCGTCGCTGATCGTGGCGGCCGGTTACCTGATCTCCTTTGTCCTCCTGGCCAAGGTGCTCACTAGGCTCAATGTCGGTCCGGTGTACGCGATCTGGTCCGCGCTGGGCACCGTAGGGGCGTTCGTCGGCGGCGCCCTGCTGTTCGGCGAGCAGGCCCGACCGGCCACCGTCATCGGAGCCGCGATCGTCATCGCCGGAGTGATCGTGATGAACCTCGGCGGCGGAGTCCACCAGTGACCCGCGTCATGGGCTGCACCAAGCCGGCCACGCCGCTCACCGACGACACGGGAGTCCGCGACCGCGGTTGACGCAGAGCGGCAACCCGGTTGACGCAGAGCGGCAGAGGAAGCACAATCAGTAGCAACGCCGCCGCTTCGCGAAGCGGTTAGGAAGTGAGCCCGGGAAGTTCCCGCTGGACGGTGGGGTCCCGGGCTTGCGCTTTTCTCAAGCCTTCACTACGCATACCGTGACGAGTGACGTGAGCTGTTCCAAGTGGGCGGGATTCCCGCAACGGGCGGCCACCACTGCACCTGCCACCACGTCCGGCAGCCAAAGAAGCGGCTCCTCAGGGCCAGATTCATGGTCGACTCGAATATCTGGGCTTATCTCCTGCCGCGCTCGCAACGCTCTGACGAGGTTCAGGTCATTGCGGTTCTGCCGCGCTTCACGCGCCTCGAACACGATGTTGCGCACACCCATTCCGGACAACTCGAAGAACAGGCGCTCCATGCACTTACGTCGGCGACGCTCCGAGGTCTCTCCGGCTGTCCCGATGCGAACGACAGCGAGATGAAGCACCTCAAGCGACATGACCGTCTCGATCAGGAGACGGCGTCGCTTGTCAGACTCGTGATACCAGTGCACTTTGTGCTGCCCGGGGAGCCTTAGGCTCGCGACCGCTTCCCGCACCGGCCAGCGAGCGTTCGGCTCCATGATCGACGCAACGAGGATGTAGACGTCGGGATCGAGTTTGCGGTTGGACTCGGACTCGTCGACGAAAGCACACCAGGACAACGCGCCCTCCTCCGCGCGAAGCGCCCCTCTCCTTCCGCGGGTCGAGGGCGAACGGACCTGCGATTTCGCTGCTCAACATGCCAGGAAGCACCGATCACCGCAGGTGATTACATAAAGTGACCGTTTAGTGGCTTTTTTCTGAGGGAGAAACCCGTCAAAACACGGGCCTCTGAGGAGGAACAGATGGCCACCCAGATATGGCGGCGTCGGCGCGGACGGGTCGAGGAGACCACGACTTCGCGTCCGGCGGTGAGCGATGCCCGGACCCGACGCTGGAACACCACGCGCGTCCGGCGGTTCCAGCGGCACGACGGGCTCAGCGCGTTCGTGTGGCTGGTCGCCTGGACCATCACCCTCGTTCTGCTCTTCGGCATCGCGCTGACCTGGGGCGGCGCCAATCAGGCCAACGGCGTGGTGCACGCCGTGCTGCGCGCCGGCACCTGGCTGGCGACCCCGTTCGACGACGTCTTCCGCAACGCCGACGCGCGCAAGCAGCTCACGGAGAACTGGCTGTTCGCCGCCGGCGTCTACCTCGTCGCCGGCCGCGTCCTCGCCTGGCTCCTGCGCTGGTGACGGCCGGCCCTCCGGCCGGGGCCGTGGTCCGCAGCGGGCCACGGCCCCGGATTCGCGGAACTTGACCAATCCGTGTCAGGTTCGCCGGAAATCTCTGGCTCGGGGTGATCTGGCGCTGTTAGCTTCCCGGCCATGACCGTTACCGATGACTTCATCGACGCGCTGCCCAAAGTGGAACTTCACGTTCATCTGGTCGGTTCGGCGTCCGTGCCCACCGTGCTGGAGCTGGCCCGGCGGCACACCGGCCACGACGTGCCGACGAACGAGGCGCCCCTGCGGGAGTTCTTCGAGTTCCGCGACTTCCCGCACTTCGCCGAGGTCTACTTCGCGGTCAACGGCCTGATCCGGGAGCCCGAGGACGTCGCGACGCTGGTCACCGGCGTGGCCCGGGACCTGGCCGCGCAGAACGTCCGCTACGTCGAGCTGACCGTGACGCCGTACTCCCACGTGTCGGTCGGCATGACGATGCCCGCCGTGACCGAGGCGCTGGACCTCGCCGCCCGGGAGGTGGCGGACCGGATCGAGGTCGCCTACGTCTTCGACATCCCCGGCGAGTTCGGGGAGGACGCGGACCGCAAGACCCTCGACCACGCGCTGAACCACCCGCCGGAGAAGCTCGTCGGCTTCGGCATCGGCGGCGTCGAGCAGGATCGGCTCTCGCACCAGCAGTCGATCCGGGACGCGTTCCGGGCGGCGGTCGCCGCGGGGCTGCACAGCGTGCCGCACGCCGGGGAGATGAGCGGTCCGGAGACGATCTGGGAGGCGATCCGGGAGCTGAAGGCCGAGCGGATCGGGCACGGGATCAACTGCCTCGACGACCCGGAACTGGTGGCGTACCTGCGGGAGACGCAACTGCCGCTGGAGGTGTGCCCGACCTCGAACGTCTGCACCAAGCAGGTGCCGGACATCGCCGCGCATCCGCTCCCCCGGATGCTGGCCGAGGGCCTGTACGTGACGCTGAACAGCGACGACCCGCCGATGTTCAACACGACGCTGACCAACGAGTACCGCGTGGCGGCGCGGGACCTGGGGCTCGGCCGCGCGGAGCTCGCCGACCTGGCCCGGAGCGGCGTCCGCGCCTCGTTCCTGGCCGAGGACCGCAAGCGGGCGATCCTCGCCGAGATCGACGCCGTCCAGCCCGCCTGAGTCGTCGCCGTGGCGGGCCGCCGGCGGGCGCGGGTCCGCGCCCGCCGGCGGCGCCCGGAGCTCAGGAGTCGGTGAGGGTGTTCAGGCGCTCCATCGTCTCGACGTACTCCTCGATGAGGTCGTAGATCACCTGGGAGGCGGTCTTGACCTGGTTCATCGAGCCGACGATCTGGCCGACCGGGAAGGTCGTCAGCTCGCCCGCGCCGGCGCGGTTGATCCGCCGGAGCGCGTCGGAGATGAGCATGAACTGCATCGGCATCGGGAGGGTGCCGGGCGACTCCGGGGACTCCCAGGCGTCGGTCCAGGCGGTCTTGAGCATCCGCGCGGGCTTGCCGGTCCAGGAGCGGGAGCGGACGGTGTCGCGGGACGTCGCGGCGAGGAGCCTGTCGCGGGACGCCTCGGGAGTGTCGGCCTCCTCGACGGTGAGCCAGACGGAGCCGGTCCAGACGCCCTCGGCGCCGAGCGCGAGGCCGGCGGCGAGCTGGCGGCCGCGGCCGATGCCGCCCGCGGCCAGCACGATGGTGTCGGGGCCGACGGCGTCGGCGACCTCGGGGATGAGCACCATCGTCGCCACGTCGCCGGTGTGCCCGCCGGCCTCGGTGCCCTGGGCGACGATGATGTCGACGCCGACCTCGACCTGTTTGCGGGCATGGCGGGCGTTGCTGGCCAGGCCGGCGACCTTCACGCCGTGCTGGTGGGCCTGCTCGACGACGTCCGCCGGGGGCGGGCCGAGCGCGTTGGCCAGGAGGGCGATCGGGTGCTTCAACGCCACCTCGACCTGGGGGCGGGCGGTGGCGTCGGTCCAGCCGAGGAGGTAGTGGCCGGCGCCCTCCTCGGTGAGCGGGTCGACGCCGTGGCGTTCGAGCAGGTCGCTCACGAACCGCCGATGGCGTTCGGGGATCATGCCCTGGAGCTTGGCGAGCAGTTCTCCGGCGTCACCGAGGTCCGCGCCCTCGTACTTGGCGGGCATGACGACGTCGACGCCGTACGGCTTTCCGCCGACGTGCTCGTCGATCCACGCCAGCTCGGTCTCCAGTTGCTCGGGGGTGAAGTAGAGCGCGCCGAGGACGCCCATCCCGCCGGCGCGGCTGACCGCGGCGACGACGTCGCGGCAGTGGCTGAAAGCGAAGATCGGATACTCGATACCGAAGAGTTCCGTTACCCGTGTCCGCACAGTCCCGACCATAGGGGCCGAATCAGTCAACTGCAACATGTTCTAGTTAGGTTCTTCCAGAAGCCCAGGCCGCTTCTCGGTCGCGCACGCTGTAACACGTAGCAGCAGACTTTAGGTTTATATCCCGACCAGAGGTGTTGACGGCGGTATGGGCGGTTGTTAGCTTGCCCCCGGTCGGGGCTCTCACGCTGGGAGCGGTGCCCGGAGGCCAGCACAGATGACCGATCCGTTCGGATCAGCCAATGGAACGGCCGCCCGGCCGGCGGCAACGCGGCCACCGGTCAGGGGACCGTCTCCGCCTGCCCTGGTGCACCGCGAGCCCCTCCTCGCCCGTGCCCGCGCCCACCTCGCCGGGGGCGGCAGCGTCGTGCTGACCGGCCCGACCGGCATCGGCAAGTCCACCCTGCTGGCGACCCTGGCCGCCGAGTTCACCGACCACCAGGTGCTGCGCTGCTCGCTGTCGGCCACCGAACGGCACCTGCCGTTCCTCGGCCTCATCGACCTGCTCGCCGAGACCGAAGACGACCTCCTCCAATCGCTCCCGAAGCACCAGCGGGCCGTCCTGGAGGCGGCGCTGCTGCGGCGCGACGACCCGGTCGGCGAGCGCGACGTCCTCGGCCTGCGCGTCGCCGTGCTGGCGGCGTTCCGTACCCTCTGCGCCGCCGGGCCGGTACTCCTCGTCGTCGACGACGCGCAGTGGCTGGACGCGCCGAGCGCGGAGCTGCTCGCGTTCATCGCCCGGCGCGCCGGCGGGCTGCCCCTGCGCGCCCTGGCCGGCCTGCGCGCGGGCCCGGGCGAGCCGCAGGACCCGCCGGACCTCTGCCCGCCGCCCGTACTGACGCTGCCGGTGCCCGCGATGACCGCCGCGGAGGTCGGCGGGCTGCTCGGCGACCTGCGGCTGCCGCGCGCGGTCCTGGCCAAGGTGCACCGGGCCAGCGACGGCAACCCGTTCTTCGCCCTGGAGCTGGGCCGGGCACTCGCCGACCACCGCGAACCGCTCGATCCGGCGGCGCCGCTGCCGGTGCCCGACGGGCTGCGCACGCTGATGATGGACCGCCTGCTGGCGCTGTCCTCCGGCGCGCGGCGGACGCTGCTCCTCGCCTGCGCGGCGGCCCGGCCGACGCTCGCGCTGCTGCGCGCCGCGGGCCGGCCGGAGGCCGCCGCGGACATCGCCGAGGCGCGGCACGCCGGGATCGTCGCGCCCGGGGACGTCATCCGGTTCACGCACCCGCTGCTGTCGGCGGTGCTGTACGCGGAGTCGGCCGAGCGGGACCGCCTCACCGCCCACGCGGCCCTCGCCGACGTGGTCACCGACCCGGTGGAGCGGGCCCACCACCTCGCGGTCGTCGCCCCGGGCCGGGACGCCCAGGTCGCCGAGACCCTCGGCGAGGCCGCCACCGCCGCGCGCCGGCGCGGGGCCCGTGCCGCCGCCGCGCGGCTGGGGCTCCTGGCCGCCGAGCGCACCACCAAGCCGGAGGCGGAGCCGGGGCTGCGGCTCACCGCCGCCGAGGACGCGCTCGCCGCGGGCGAGTTCGCGATGGCGCGCCGCATCGCCGAGGACGTCCTGGCTGCGGCCGTACTGCCCGCCGAGCGGGTACGGGCGTGGATCGTGCTGCTGGACTCCTGCGGACAGGCCCTCGCCGAGCTCGACGAGGTGTTCCCGCGCGCGCTCGCCGACGCGCGGGACGATCCGGCGCTGCTCGCCCCGCTGCACTACCGCCTCGCCTGGCGGGCCTGGCTCGTCAAGGGCTCCGCGCCGAAGGCCCGCACGGAGGCGGCGACGGCGGCGCGGCTGGCGGCGGAGGCGGGCGACCGCAGCACCGAGTTGCTGGCCCTGACCAAACAGGCCCTGGCGGAGTTCCACATCGGGTCACCGGAGGCGGAGCGCACGATGGCGCGGGCGCTGGCCGGGCCTTATGATCCGGCGATCCGGCTCGGCCACAACGGCCCCGTGTACCTGCGCTACCGGCATCACCTCCTGCACGACCGGCTGGAGGAGGCGCGCGGCGAGCTGCGGTCGCTGACCTACGCGGTGCGCCAGCGCGGCGCGGTGGAGAGCCTGTTCATGTGCCTGTACGGCTCCGCGCAGGTCGAGACGGCGCGTGGCCGCTGCGACCGCGCCCTCGACCTGGCCTACCAGTGCCTGCGGCTGGCCCAGGACAGCGAGCTGAGCCAGGGGCCGGCCTGGTGCGCGGTCGCGTTCGCCGAGGCCGCGGGCGGCTCACTGGACCGTGGCCTGGCCGCCGCCGAACGCGGCGTCGGGCACAGCGAGGACGACGGGGACCTGCTGTTCCTGCCGACGACGCTGCACGCGCTGGGGCACATCCGGCTGCTGCGCGGCGACCCGGCCGGCGCCGCCGACGCTCTGCGCCGGGTGCGCGTCCTGGAGGCCGCGCAGGGCCTGGCCGAGCCCGGACTGCGGCGCTGGCACGCCGACCTCGCCGAGGCGCTCGCGGCGATCGGGGCGGTCGCCGAGGCGGAGGAGCTGATCGAGGAGACGAGGCGGCAGGCCACCCGGCTCGGCCGGCCGAGCGTGCTGGCCGGCCTGGACCGGGCCGCCGCTCTCGTCCTGGCCGCGCGCGGCGACCCGGCCGGGGCCGTACCCCTGCTGGCGCGGGCCGTCCGGGCGCAGGCGGCGCTTCCCTATCCGGTCGAGGAGGGCCGGACGCGGCTCGAGCTCGGCCGCCTGCACCTGCGCGCGGGAGACGTGCAGGCGGCGCGGGAGGCCCTGCACGGGGCGCGCCGGGTACTCCTGCACGCCAAGGCCGCGCCGTGGATCGCGGCGGTGACCGCCGAGCTCGACCGGCTGGACCTCGGCGTTCCGGCGACGGCCGGCGACGACGATCCGCTGCGGGCGCTGTCCGGCATGGAACGCCGGGTGGCCGCGCTCGTCGCCGACGGGGCGACGAACCGGGAGATCGCCGCCCGGCTGTTCGTGAGCATCAAGACGGTCGAGGCGGCGCTGACCAGGTCGTACCGCAAGCTCGGGGTGCGTTCCCGGGTCGGCCTCACCCGGGCCGTCACGAGCTCGCGCGCGGCGAACCGCTCGGCGTAGGGATTTCCCTACGGCTCCTTGAAGGGTCTTTTCAGCTTCCCTTCGGAACCGGACACTCTGCGCAAGGTCCTCCGAATCGGAAGGCCGAGACCCTGCCCCTTCCGCCTGCCCGCCACGCGCGGGCCCACCCCCTTGGCGAAAGGATTCCTCCGCCCATGTCCAAACGACGCATCGCGACGGTGTCGGCCACGGCCGTCCTCGCCGTCGCAGGCGGACTGCTGACGGCTCCGGCCGTCACCGCCGCCCCGTCCCAGGTCCCCGCCAAAGCCCCTGCCAAACCGCAGCCGGCGGGGCGTTCGGCGTTCACGCCGAGCGATTTCACGGTGAACCCCTCCCCCACCACCCGCAAGCGGGTCGTCGCCGACGCCCGCAAGGCCCTCGCGGCGCACAAGAGCGCCGGGCACGTGAAGTCGGGTGACGCCTTCACGCCGCGCACGGTCGTGGTCGACAAGAACGGCGCGGCCGACGTGCGGTTCGACCGGACGTTCCACGGTCTGCCGGTCTACGGCGGCGACCTGATCGTGCACCTCAAGCCCGGCGGCGCGTACCGCGCGCTGAACACGGCCACCCCCGCCGCGGCCGTGTCCACGACGCCGCACGTCGCCGCCGCCGACGCGGCCCGCGCCTCGCGCGGGCAGCTGGCCGGCACGGTGTCCTCGGTCGGCAGGCCGCACCTGGCCGTGTGGGCCACCGGCCGGTCCTCCCAGCTCGTCTGGGAGACCGTCGTACGCGGCGTGCGCGCCGACCGTACGCCGAGCGTCCTGCACGTCCTGGTGGACGCGACCAAGGGCAAGGTCGTGACCAGGCGGGACGAGATCGACACCCTCCTGTCGCCGGCCCAGCAGGCCGCCGCCGAAGCGCGGGTCAAGGCGGCGCCGAACGGGGGCGTCGGCCCGCTCACCGCGGGCACCGGGAACGCGATCTACAGCGGCACGGTGCCGATCGACCTCACGCAGTCGGGCAGCACGTGGTCGATGAAGGACCCCTCGCACGGCAACGGGTACACCACGAACCTGAACCACGCGACGAGCGGTACCGGGACGACGTTCAGCAACTCGACCGGGACGTTCGGCAACGGCACCAACAGCGACCCGGCGTCGGCGGGCGTGGACGCGCACTACGGCGCGGCCGAGACGTTCGACTACTACAAGAACGTCCAGGGCCGTAACGGCATCTTCGGCAACGGCGCGGGCGTGCCGTCCCGTACGCACTACGGCAACGCCTACGTCAACGCGTTCTGGGACGGCTCCCAGATGACGTACGGCGACGGCTCCGGCAACGCCCGTCCCCTCGTCGAGCTCGACGTCGCCGGCCACGAGATGAGCCACGGTGTCAGCGGCGCGCTCACCGGCTGGGACGAGACCGGCGAGACCGGCGGCATGAACGAGGGCACCAGCGACATCTTCGGCACCATGGTGGAGTTCTACGCGAACAACGCCAAGGACACGCCCGACTACACGATGGGCGAGCTGATCAACATCAACGGCGACGGCAAGCCGCTGCGCTACATGTACAACCCCTCGCTCGACGGCAACTCGCCGAACTGCTACACGAGCAGCAACGGCTCGCTGGACCCGCACTACTCCCTCGGCCCACTGACCCACTGGTTCTTCCTGCTGGCCGTCGGCAGCGGTGACCACGGCTACGGCAACAGCCCGACCTGCAACAGCTCCACGGTCACCGGCATCGGCAACGACAAGGCCGGCAAGATCTGGTACAAGGCGCTCGCGTCGTACGCCAACAGCAGCGAGAACTACGCTCAAGCGCGCACCGACTCGCTGAAGGCCGCCGCCGACCTGTACGGCACGCACTGCACCGAGTACAACACCGTGAACGCCGCCTGGGCGGCGGTCAGCGTCACCGGTTCCGACCCGGTCCCCGGCACCTGCCCCGGCCAGCCCGGCGCGCCGTCGGTGACCAACCCCGGCAACCAGACGAGCACGGTCGGCACCGCGGCCAGCGTGCAGATCCAGGCCAGCGACCCGAACGGGCAGACGCTGACCTACAGCGCGACGGGCCTGCCCGCCGGGCTGTCGATCAACGCCTCGACCGGCCTGATCTCCGGCACGCCCACGACGGCCGGCACGTCCTCGGTCACCGTGACCGCGAAGAACACCTCCAACCTGACCGGCAGCACGACGTTCACCTGGACGGTGAACCCGGTCGGCGGCGGGTGCTCCTCGCCGGGCAACAAGGTGAGCAACGGCGGGTTCGAGAGCGGCACCTCACCGTGGACGACGACCTCCGGCGTCGTCTCGGCCAACGGCAGCGGTGAGACCTCGCACTCGGGCAGCTACTTCGCCTGGCTCGACGGGTACGGCACCACTCACACCGACAGCGCCACCCAGTCGGTGACGATCCCGGCCGGCTGCAAGGCCTCGCTCAGCTTCTACCTGCACATCGACACGAGCGAGACCGGCAGCACGGTCTACGACAAGCTGACGGTCAAGGTCGGCAGCGCCACGCTGGCCACCTACAGCAACGTCAACGCCGCCTCCGGATACACGCAGAAGACCTTCGACGTGTCGTCCTACGCCGGCCAGACCGTGACGCTATCGTTCAGCGGCACCGAGGACTCGGGTCTGCAGACGAGCTTCGTGCTCGACGACGTCGCCATCAACGCATCCTGACCGTGATCCATCGGGGCCCCGCGCGTCTCCCGCGCGGGCCCCTCTTCGTCACCAGGAGTTCCTCTTGAAGAAGGCTTTGCTCGCGCTGGTCGCCTCGGCGGCGACCGCGCTGACCCCGGTGGGCGCGGCCCACGCCGCCACCCCGCACCCGGCCACCGCCGCCCTCGCGGACCCCGTACGGACGCCGGCGACGCCGTCGTACACGGTGAACCTGACCAGCAACTCCAGCGGTTCCACGTGGACCGGGCACGAGAGCGTGAGCTTCACCAACGCCTCGGCCACCCCGCTCACCGAGGTGTACCTGCGGCTGTGGGACAACTACCACGGCAGTTGCCCGTCGACGCCCATCACGGTCTCGAACGTGACGGGCGGCACCGCCGGCTCCCTGGAGGTCGGCTGCACCGCGCTGAAGGTCACGCTGCCGAGCCCGCTGAACCAGGGCCAGACCGGCTCGATCGGGTTCGACCTGAGCATCGTCGTCCCGGCCGGCGTCGACCGGTTCGGCCGCGACGGGTCGTACAACTTCCTCGGCAACGCCCTGCCGGTCCTGGCCATCCGGGACGGCTCGGGCTGGCACCTGGACCCGTACACCAACAACGGCGAGTCGTTCTACACCCTCGCCAGTGACTTCAACGTCACGCTCGACCACCCGAGCTCGATCAGCGTGCCGGCGACCGGGACGTCGGTGGACACGCCCGGCTCCTCCGGCCGGACCGTCACGACGGCGACCGCGAAGCAGGTCCGTGACTTCGCGTGGGGGGCCGGGCCGTTCGGCCTCGTCTCCGGCACGTCGCCCGGCGGCGTGAAGATCAACGTCTACCGGGTGAGCTCGATCAGCTCGAGCTCGGCGAACTCGATGCTGAGCGTGGCGGAGTCGGCGATCGACGCGCACAGCGGGCGGTTCGGCGCCTACCCGTACGGCGAGGTCGACGTCGTCCTGGACAACGGGTACTGGTTCGGCGGCATGGAGTACCCCGGCTTCGTCCTCGACCTGGTCAGCTCGACCGCGCTCGCGCACGAGCTGGCGCACCAGTGGTGGTACGGCATCGTCGGCGACGACGAGTACAACAGCCCGTGGCTGGACGAGGCGTTCGCCGACTACTCCACGGACCTGTACCAGGGCCTCAGCGGGACGGGCTGCTGGAACAACGTCTCCTGGGCGTCGTCCGCCGAGAAGATCACCAACTCGATGGCGTACTGGGACGCGCACTCGAGCCGGTACAGCACGGTCGTGTACTCCTACGGCAAGTGCGCGCTCCACGACCTGCGCCGGCTCATCGGCACGACGGCGATGACCAACCTGCTGCGCACCTACGCGCAGTCCCACTGGTACGGCGTGTCGACGACGGCGGAGTTCAAGGCGGCGGCCCAGGCCGCGACCTCGACCGACCTGACGTCCTTCTGGACGCAGCACCGCATCGACGGCTGATCAGTCACCGGAACGAGGGCGGGCGGCCTGGCGCAGGCCGTCCGCCTTCTTCGTGTTCCCGTTCTCCTCGGCGGAGTCGGGCAGCGGGATGATGGTCTGGCGTCCGGGGACCGCCAGCACGAGCCCGACGACGAGCAGGACCAGGCCGAGGGCCGCGCCCCCGATCGGGACGACCGTCCGGACCGCCATGATCTTCACCGCCTGGTCCTTGTTGACCTTGGCGAGGGATCTCTGGCTCGCGTCGGTCATCTTCAGGTCCAGGTCGGCGGCGACGAGCCGGTCCACGCCGTCCTTGGTGCGCAGCGTGGTCCGGACCTTCTGCTCCTGGTTCACCTGGCCGCCGGTGCGCGGGTCCACCCAGAGCGTGACGGTCGCGTCGTAGACGCGGTCGACGGCGACGTTCCCGGTCTTCTTGTCATAGCCCGGGAGCTTCTTGGGGTTCTTCACCTTCAGCAGCGAGGCCGGCAGGCCGCCCTT
This sequence comes from Actinoallomurus sp. NPDC052274, assembly GCF_040679475.1. Taxonomy (NCBI): domain Bacteria; kingdom Bacillati; phylum Actinomycetota; class Actinomycetes; order Streptosporangiales; family Thermomonosporaceae; genus Actinoallomurus; species Actinoallomurus sp. NPDC052274. Next base: position 104,510 of record NZ_JBFAUT010000009.1, on the reverse strand, counting down.
GACGGACTCGGTGGTGGTCGGGGGGACCCGCTGGACGAAGCGGTACACGGTGATGCCCTGGATCCGCTCCTCCCCGGCGAAGGCCGCGGGCCAGGTCCGCTTCGTCGAGAGGTCGAAGTACGGGTAGGAGCGCTTGTGCACGCCGATGGGCCAGAACGTCCCGATCCCGGACTGCCTGACACCGGTGTCGCTGCCGACCGACGCGCCCTTGATGTTGTAGAGCGTCCCGGTCCGGCGGTCGAAGGCGGCGCGCTGCTGCTGGATCTCGATGCTCTTCTTCGTCGCCGGGTCCTCGATGGAGGTGAAGGAGTCCCAGACGGCGATCTTCGTGGTGGCCGCCCGGGCGTCGCCGCGGACGGTGTTCACCGCCCGCAGGCGCACGCCCTTGCGCATCTTCAGGGTGGCGGTGTCGAGGTAGGAGGCGTCGGTCGCCTCCAGGGTGGACTGCTGGAAGAAGTTCGCCGGGGCGGCGATCACCTGGTCCGCGACGTAGAACCGCACCAGCGCGGCGAGTGCGAGGAAGAAGGCCGCGACCCCGACCAGGACCAATCCGACATTGCGCCGCACACTTGACCTCCCACTCGACGTGCACCGCATCGTAGAGGACAAAAAGGGCGATGCACCCTTGGCTGAACAGCCGTGATGAGTACGTTACCGAGGCGTAGGATTGCCGTCTCGCCGTCCCGGAGGTTCCCCCCTTGCCGCCCGTCTCCCACCGCGCGACGCTCACCCGCTCGGTACGCCTGCTGCGGGCGTTCCGCGAGGAGCAGTCCGACCCGGAGGGGTTCTACCGGCTGCTGGCCGCCGACACCGTCGCCCAGCTCGGCCGGTACACCTCCCTGGACGGCGCGTCCGTGGCGGACGTCGGGAGCGGCCCCGGGTTCTTCACCGCCGCGCTGCGCGAGGCGGGCGCCCGGTGCGTCGGCGTCGAGTGCGACGCCGGGGAGCTGACCCTCCACGGCCCGCCGCCGCCCGGCACCGTGCTCGGCACCGCGCTGAGCCTGCCCCTCGCCGACGGCTCCGTCGACGTGTGCTTCTCCTCGAACGTGCTCGAGCACGTGCCCGACCCGTGGCGGATGGGCGCGGAGATGATCCGGGTCGTACGGCCCGGCGGGGTCGTCTTCCTCGCCTTCACCAACTGGCTCTCCCCCTGGGGCGGCCACGAGACCTCGCCCTGGCACTACCTCGGCGGGCACCGGGCCGCCCGGCGGTACGAGCGGGAGCACGGCCGGCCGCCCAAGAACCGGTACGGCCACAGCCTCCATCCCGTTTCGGTCGGCGCCGCCCTCGCCTGGGCGCGCGGCCGCGACGACGTCACGATCCAGGCGGCGGCCCCGCGTTACCTTCCCGGGTGGGCCGCCCCGGTGGTCCGCGTCCCCGGCGTCCGGGAGTTCCTCACCTGGAACCTCCTTCTGGTGCTGCGCAAGACGCCATGACCACGACGCGCGCCGAGGAGCGGACGCCGGACCCGCCGGCCGAGCCGCCCAGGATCTCCGGCCACCAGGACGCCCTGGACGGCGTCCGGGCCGTCGCCGCGCTCGGGGTGCTCCTCTTCCACGTCGCCGCCGACACCGGCCACACCTTCCGGAGCGACCTGACGGCCTGGCTGCTGTCCGGGGCCGGGATCTGCGTCCCGGTCTTCTTCACCCTGTCCGGCCTGTTCCTGTACCGCCCGTGGGTCGCGGCGCTGCTGCTCGCCGGCCACGACCGGCCCCGTACGGTCCGCTACCTGTGGCGGCGCGCCGTCCGGATCCTGCCCGCGTACTGGCTCGTCGTCGCCTTCGTGATGGGCACCATCCTGACGGCCCACGCGGGCGACCCGTGGACCTGGCTGAAGCTGCTGACCCTCACCTACACGTACGACCCGCACCCGTGGTGGCACACCTACCTCGGCCCGTCCGGCCTCGGCCAGATGTGGAGCCTCACGGTCGAGGCCGCCTGGTACGCGCTGCTGCCCGTCACCGCCGCCCTCCTCGGCCGGTACGCCCGGCGCGGCGGCGCGGACACCGGCGTACGAGCCCGGCGCCTGCTCCGCGCCATCGCGGGATACGCGGCGGTCTCGTTCGTCTTCACGGTCTTCATGTTCACGCCGCGCATGTCCATCCAGCTCGGCGTGTTCGTGCCCCGCTACTTCGCCTGGTTCGCGATCGGCATGGCGCTGTCCGTGGTGACCGTCTGGGCCCGTACGGGCGCCGCGGCGCCGGTCCGGTTCTGCCGCACGATCGCGCACTCGTGGGGCACCTGCTGGGCCATCGCCGGGGTCCTCTACTGCGTCGCCGCCTCCCCGCTCACCGGCCCCACCGACCTGGTCACCCTCGACACGACCTGGACGGCGGAGCTGCGAATCCTGCTGTACGGCCTGGTCGCGGCCTTCTTCGTCGCTCCGGTCGCCCTGGCCGGGCCGGGCGACTCCGGTGTCGGCCGGATCCTCGGCAACCGCGTCGTGAGCTTCCTGGGCCGCGTCTCGTACGGCGTCTTCCTCTGGCAGCTCGCGGTCTCCGTCACCTGGTTCCGCGTCACCGGTCACGCCGCCTTCACCGGCGGCTTCCTGACCGCGTTCCCCGTCATCACCGCCCTGACCGTGGCGGTCGCGACCCTCGGCTTCTACGCGGTCGAGAAACCCGCCCTCCGCCTCACCCGCCGCTGAGCGACCCGCGACCGCCGGGAAAGGGCGCGGCTTGGCGCAGCGCCCTCCCCGGCCGGTGATCAGGCGGATTCGGTGGGGAGACCCGCCGCCACCCAGTCCTCGATGCCCTCGCGGTACTTGCGAACGTTGGTGTAGCCGAGGGCCGTGAGCCGGTCGGCGACCTGTCCGCTGTTGGGGCACGCCGGGTTGGAGCAGTAGGTGACGATCGCGGCGGCGCGGTCGGGAAGCAGAGCGGGCGCCTGGGCGTCGACCTGGTCGCGGGTCAGCGCGAGGGCGCCGGGCAGGTGCTGCTTCGCGTAGTACTCGCCGCCCAGCGCGTCGACGACGGTCACGGTGCCCGCGTCGATCGCGGCCTTCAGTTCGTCGCGGGTGATGAGTGCGGTCATGTCAGTACCTCCAAGAGTGGACTATAGTCCGGTTGTGGTCGATGACAGTACCGGACCGAAGTCCGCTTCTGCAATGCCGTTGGAGCTGCTGCGCACGCCGCCTCGCAAGGAGCGGGCCGACGCGGCGCGTAACCGGGCCGCGGTGCTGGAGGCCGCCGCCCGGCTGTTCGCCGAGCGGGGCGTCGACGCGGTCTCCATGGATCAGGTGGCGGCGGCCGCCGGCGTCGGCAAGGGCACCCTGTTCCGCCGGTTCGGCGACAAGTCCGGGCTGGCCGCCGCCCTGCTGGACGCCCGGGAACGTGTGTTGCAGGAGGCGATCCTGAACGGACCGCCGCCCCTCGGCCCCGGGGCGGCGGCCGACGAGCGGCTCGCGGCGTTCGTCAACGCCTACTTCGACTACCTGCTGGAGTACCGGGACCTGCTCCGGATGTCCGAGACGGCGACACCAGGTGCCCGCTACCGGATCGGCGCCTACCGATTCTGGCACCGCCACACGGCGATCCTGCTCGGCGCCGTACCCGACCCGGAGCACACCGCGCACGCCCTGCTCGCCGCCCTGTCGGCCGTGCACGTGTCCGCGCTCCTGCCGGAGCTGGGCGAGGAGCGGATACGGGCCGATCTCCTCCGCCTCGCCCGCTCGGCGACGCGACTGTCATGAGGCGGCCTGTCGCCGTCCGCGCGTCGAGCCGAGCACGTCCGCGACGGCCGCCAGCAGCGCCACGCCGACCAGGACGGCCGAGATGAACAGGCCGCGTCGGACGGCGAGGGAGGAGTCACCGTGGGAGGCGGCGAGCGTACCGAGGAACGCCGATCCGACGACGGCGAGCCCGAACGCCGATCCGATCCGTTGCGCGGTCTGCAGGACCGCCGCCGCGGTGCCGCCCTGGGTCGGAGGGACGCGCTGAAGGGCGAGTGTCAGGTTCGGTCCGATCACCAGCCCGCTGCCCAGGCCGGCGACCAGCAGGGGTCCGCAGAGCACGAGCCACATCGGAGCCCGGTGGTGGTGACGGACCAGGAGACCCATGCCGACCAGCGCCAGCGCCACGGTGAAGGTGCCCACGACGACCAGCGGACGACCGAAGCGGTGCGTCGCGCGGCCGCCGAACGCCGCGCTGATCGATGAGCCGATCGAGAACGGCGCCCCGGCCGCGCCCGCCGCGAGCGCGGAGTACCCCAGGCCCCGCTGGAAGTACAGCGACAGCACGAAGACGAGCCCGGTGTACCCGGCGAAGTAGACCACTCCGATGAGAGTGCCGATCGCGTAAGGCCGATGGCGCAGCAGGTGAAGGTCGACCAGCGCCGAGCCCTTCCTGCGGCGATGATGCCGCTCCCAGCCGACGAAGCACGCCAGCAGCACGGGACCGAGTCCGAGCAGGGACCACCGCACGTGCCCCCGCCCGTCCTCGGCCCGGATCAGCGGCAGGATGATCGCGGCGACTCCGGCCCCGAGCAGTACGACACCGGCCAGGTCGAGCCGGGCCGCCTGGCGCTGCCCGCCGTCCTGCGGGAGCAACCGGAACGCGAGCGCGAACGTCACCACGCCGATCGGCAGGTTCACGAAGAAGACCCAGCGCCACCCGTCCGCCGAGCCGGCGGCGCGGAGCAGCAGGCCGCCGACCAGCGGGCCGACCGCGGTGGCCGCCGCGACCATCGCACCGTAGAACCCGGCGGCCCTCCCGCGTTCGCGCCCCTGGAACAACTGCTGCATCAGCCCGACGACCTGAGGTGTCAGCATCCCGCCCGCGACGCCTTGGCCCAGCCGGGCGCACACGAGCCAGGTTCCGGAGACGGACACCCCGCACACCATGCTGAGGACGGTGAAGGCGGCCAGCCCGGCCAGGAACATGCGACGACGGCCGAGGCCGTCGCCGAGCCTGCCCGACGGCACCAGGGCCAGCCCGAACGCCAGCGTGTAGCCGGCCACCACCCAGGACAGCTGCGCCGACGACGTCCGCAGACCGGCCTGTACGGACGGCAACGCGACGTTCACCACGCTGACGTCGAGCAGCGTCATGAACCCGGCCAGCAGGCAGACCGCGAACGCCCGCCAGCGGTCCGGGTCGGCTCCCGGTACGGGCTTCGATCGAGGCATCGGCTCTCCTCCAGGCATCTCATCGACTCATGTGCGGTCCCAGTGCAGCGGCACGGGAGAGCAGCCATCAACGAGCAAGAACGCCGTGGAACAATCACCGATGGGAATCGGTGGAGGGCATGCGATGGAGATTCGCCAGCTTCGTTACTTCGTCGCCGTGGCGGAGATCGGCCACTTCGGCCGGGCGGCGGAGTCGCTGCACATCGTTCAGCCGGCCGTGAGCAAGCAGATCGCCGCACTCGAACGCGAACTGGGGCTCATGCTGTTCGACCGATCGCGCCGCCAGATCAGGCTCACCGCCGACGGCGAGGCGTTCCTCCCGCACGCCCGTCGTGCCCTCCGTGGCATCGACCGCGCCGAGAAGGCGGCCGCCGAACTCGCCGCCGGTGGAGCGGGCATCCTGCGCGTCGGCAGCGCCCGGGGACTGGGCAGGCGCCTGGAGGACATCCTCGCCGCCTTCCGGGGGACGCATCCGAACGTCACCGTCGAACTGACGAACAGGTCGTCCGTTCCCGGCAAGCTGGCCGCGGTCGCCGCCGGGGACCTGGACGCGGCGTTCGTCTCCGCCCCGCCGCGCACGCCGGGTGTCGCCGTCCACCACCTGTGGGATGAGCCGTTGCTGGTCGCCGTCCCCACGCGGCGGTCGGCCACCGCCGCCGACTTGGCCACGCTGGCCGACCTGCCGTTCGCTCGCGGGCCGCGCGAGGAGGACCCCGGAACCTTCGACCTGATCACCCGAGCCTGCCAGGCGGCCGGTTTCACGCCTCGGCCCGGCCCCACCCTCATCAACGCCCAGGACATCCTCGCCGGGCCCGTCGCGGCCGGGGACTGCTGGGCGCTGCTCCCCTCCGGCGCGCTCCGAGCGGACTCGGCGGCGGTGTCGTTCGTCGCACCGACCCCGCCGATCCTCGGGTCCACCGCACTCGCGGTCCCCCACCCCACCCGGCGCACGCTGGTGACCGCCCTGCTCACCGCCGCGAAGGCCGCCGTCCGCGGCCCGCTCTAGGCGCTCGAAGGACAGGAGCGGGTGGCCGGGCGCACCGCCCGGCCACCCGTTTCGTACGGCGGCGGCCTGGATCGGCCCGGCCATGACCGTCGGCCCGTGAAGACGAACTCCGGGTCCGGGCAATGACCGGTGACCTCGCAACCCCACGGAAGGCACCAGATGCATGGCCGTTGCACCCTCATCCGCGCCCGGAACCGCGCGAATGCCTGCTGAGCCCACCGACGCGGAAGTGATCGAGAGATCCCGGGACGAGCCCGACCGGTTCTCTGTGATCTTCGATCGGTACTACGCGCGGATCCACCGATACGTGTCCTCTCGGCTCGGCCCGAGCGCCGCCGACGACGTCGCCGCGGACACCTTCCTTGCCGCCTTCGACCAGCGCCGGCGATACGACCTGACACGACCGGAGGCGAGCGCCTGGCTCTTCGGCATCGCCACCAACCTCATCGGCCGTCATCGGCGATCCGAAGTACGCCGGTACCGGGCGATGGCGCGGATGGACGCCCATGACGACGGCGACTCCCACGACGACAGGGTCGCCGACCGGGTCAGCGCCGAACGCATGCAGCCACGGCTGGCCGCCGCGCTGGCCGCCCTGTCCAAGGGCGACCGGGACGTGCTCCTCCTCGTCGCCTGCGGGCAGCTCGCGTACGACGAGGTGGCCCGCGCCCTCGGCATTCCGGCCGGAACCGTCGGCTCGCGGCTCAACCGCGCCAAGAAACGACTCCGCACGATCCTCGGTAAGGAGATGTACGTCAATGGATGAGATGTCGATGCTGCGCGACCACCACGATGCCCAGCCGGCGCCCTCGCCCGCCGCGGTCCGCGTGGCCCGGGAACGGCTCGCGGCGCGTGCGCGCTCCCGCCGTCCGCTGGTGCCCCGTCTCGGCCGGCTCTCCCTGGGAGTCGGTGCCCTCGGCCTGGCGGCGTGCACCGGCCTCGTCGTCGTTCAGGCGATCGATGACGGGGATCAGGGACGCACGCTGAACGCCGCGCCGGCCGCGGTGCAGGTCCTGGATCGGGCCGCCACGGCCGCCCGCGGGCAGCGTGATCCGCATCCCCGCGCCGATCAGTACGTCTTCGCGGAGTCAGTGGATGGCGGCTACGCGTCCGGCCCCGGGTATTCGCCCAGGTGGCAGGGCATGCGACGTAAGGTCTGGCTTCCCGTGGACGGTAAGCGGAACGGACTCCTGCAGGAGCGTGAGACCGCCGGCGACGGACCCGCCAAGGGCGGATGGAACACCACGGTGCTGAAGCAGCCGGGCGGCGGGCCTCTGGGCGACCCGAACGACTACGCCTCGCTCGACCGGCTCTCCCGCGATCCCGACAAGCTGCTCGCGCAACTCCACCAGAGGTATCCAGCGCGGCACAGCTCCGATCCGGCTCGTGACCGGAGCGCCGACGAGCAGGTCTTCAACGGAATCACGGGAATGGTGGCGGAGAGCTACCTGCCGCCTTCACTGCGAGCGGCGCTGTTCCAGGCGACCAAGAAGATCAAGGGCATCACTCTGGTCGGCGACTCGACCGACGCGGCGGGGCGGCACGGCGTCGCCGTGGCCCTCAGCTTCCGGGAGGGCATCCGTGAGGAGATCATCTTCGACCGGACGACGTACGCTCCCCTCGGCTCCCGCACCGTGCTCGCCGACGCGGCCGCGTACAACCGCCTCTTCGCCGACATGAAGGGCGTCCCGCAAGGCCGAACGCTGTCTACGGCCGCCATGCTGAGCACCAGGATCGTCGACCGCCCCGGTCGCCTCTCCTGACGACGAGCCGCCCGGCAGGCGGTGGTGGTCCCGCCGCGTGCCGGGCAGGTGTTTCGCGGCTGATACGGACCGGCCCCCTGCCGTCCCGTCGGCCGGAGGGGGGTCAGTCGCGGCAGAGGCGGACGGCTCTCGGGTGGGACAGGCGGGCGTCGGCCGTGAAGCCGGGGAGGGCGTCCGGCTGGAGGACGGCACGGCCGCGGGTGACGATCGCGCAGGTCACGCCGTAGCGATCCGCGATGGCCAGCCGGTCCAGGGGCGCGGTCCCCGTGGCGAAGAAGGCGGTGGTGTCGCGGGCGCGGACGTCCTCATCGACGAAGGGGTACGGCCACCCCGGGGCGACCGTGTCGGCGCCGCGGGCGTTCACCAGGCGGGCGACGGTGAGGTCGTCGGCGATGACCACCTCGCCGGGGCGGATGCCCTTGAGCACACGGTCGTACGAGGGGGGCGGCGGCGGTGCTCCCCAGGCGCGGAGCGTGGCCGGGGTGACGTTCCCCCAGTAGGCGCGGATCAGGCCGCCCGACTCTCCGTACAGGCCGACGCAGCAGGCGACGAGGGTGATCGCCGCGTAGACCGTCCAGCCCTTGGCGCGCTCGGCGAGGTACGACGCGAGCGCCAGGTGGAGGGGGAACATGGCGACCGGGATCACCCGCGCCAGTCCGTACGAGCCGACGGCCGCGCCGACGGCGACGACCGCGACGGCCAGAACGAAGAGGATCTGCAACTCCCGGCCGAGCGGGCGGCGGCCCCCGGTGACGAGCGCGGGCAGGCCGACGAGGGCCAGGCCGTACGTGGCGAGGCCGCCGTCCTTGACCACGTCCGTGAGCAGCACCTTGTGGATGGCGTCGAAGCTGCCCGCCGCCCCGAAGAGGGTGGAGACGTCCGACCACGGCCACACCATCACGAGGACGAACGCCACCACGGCGCCGATGGCCAGGTGGAGGGGCCGGGCGCGAACCGTCGCCCGCGGATCGGCCAGCACGAACGCGACCAGGCCGATCACCATGTTCACGGCGGTGAACGGGTGGATGAGGACGACCAGCGTGCCGAGCAGCGCGACGGTGGCGACCGTGCCCACGCCTTCCGGCCGTGCTCGGTGGCGCAGGTAGGCGTCCCAGACCAGCAGCATGAGCGCCGTCCCGATCAGGCTCGGGTAGCTCATGGTGAAGGAGACGGAGTACAGCCCGAGGAAGCCGCTCCAGGCGACCGGGTCGATACCCCACAGGAGGAGGGCGAAGACCAAAGCCAGCGTCGCCACGAGCGGGCCGCGCCCGAGGTTGCGGCAGAAGCGGCGCAGGGCGAAGATCAGCAGCCCGACGTTGGCGAGCCCGGCGGCTTCGAGCACCGTACGGGCGGGCGCCCCCGTCGTCGCCTTGATCAGGCCCAGCAGGACGGTGTACGGGGAGTAGTAGGGGCTGCCGGAGGACGCGCCGACCATGGGATCGGACGGGCTCCACAGGTCGCGCGCCAGGGTGTTCACCGTCGCGAGGTGCAGCAGGAAGTCACTGACCCAGGTGTGCTGGAGCGTGACCAGGAGCGCCCAGAGCCCGACCGGTACGGCGACGATGAGGTACGGGTCGCGCCACCACCGGGCGCGGGCCGGCGGTCGGCCATCAGGGGAATCGGCCGGCTCCCGGCTCACCTGGTCGGATCCGGCGATAGGGGGACCGTGATACATGGGCGTCTTCTCGTGCGGGGGGAGGGAGGTTCTCTGCGACGGCTCGCGGGGTGCGGGCCACCGTGAGTTCCGATGGCCGGGGTCGCCGGACGACCGTCAGTGGCGGCGGCCGGTGAGGCTTCCCACGCGGTAGGCGACACCCCATCCGGTGACGCGGCGGAAGGCCTCGACGATGATGTCGCGGCTCATCTTGGAGTTGCCGCGCTCCCGCTCGACGAAGGTGATCGGCACCTCTGCCACCTGAAGGCCGCACCGGACCGTCCGCAGCGTCAGGTCGACCTGGAAGCAGTAGCCCTGGGAGGTGACGTCGTCAATACCGATCTTGCGCAGCGTGGTGGCACGGTAGGCGCGGAACCCGCCGGTCGAGTCGCGCACGGGGATGCCCAGCATCAGCCGCGCGTAGGTGTTCGCTCCTCGCGAGAGGACCTCACGGTTCTTCGGCCAGTTCTGGACCTCCCCGCCCCGTACCCAGCGGGACCCGATGGCCAGGTCGCTGTGCTCGAGGGCGCCGAGCAGTCTCGGCAGTTCCTCGGGCTGGTGGGAGCCGTCGGCGTCCATCTCGACCAGAACCTCGAAGCCGTGCTCCAGCCCCCAGCCGAACCCGGCGACGTACGCCGCGCCCAGTCCCTCCTTGCCCTGGCGGTGCAGCACGTGGACCTGCTCGTCGCGGGCGGCGATCTCGTCGGCGATCTCGCCGGTGCCGTCGGGGCTGGCGTCGTCGGCGATCAGGATGTCGACCGTCGGCACGGCCGCGCGGACCCGGTCGACAATGATCTCCAGGTTCTCCCGCTCGTTGTACGTCGGGATGATCACCAGAACCCGTTGGAGGTCGCCCACACTGTCCACCCTTCACTCCCGCCGACCGCCGTCCTCGACCTGGCGGACCGCCGCGAAGGATCGAGAGGCTCGCAAAGAATACGCGACATGCGGTGCGCAAGTGATGTTTGGGTCATAAGCATTACCCCAGGCGGAACTGGAAGAACTACCCGTCCAGGCGACCGTTTCGTTCATCGCCACTCGAGGTGGCCTGATCCGGATCGAGCTGCTGGATGACCTTGGTGAGCGCCGTTCGCAGGTGGCGACGTTCCTCTTCGGTGAGGGTGGCGGTCGCGTGCTCCTCCAGGCGGCGGCGGGCCTCCTGGATGGGCTGCCGGGCGGCACGGGCGCGGTCGGTCAGGTAGAGGCGGACCAGCCGGCCGTCGTTCGGGTCACGGCGGCGGGTGAGCAGGCCGGCGGCCTCCATGCGCGTGGCGGTGTTCACGATCGTCGGGGTGGTGATGGGCAGGCGCGCCCGTGCCGCCACCTCGCCCGGCGTCAGGCCGTCGGTCTCCCAGAGCGCCTCCAGGATGAGGTTCTGGCCGATCCGCACGCCGTGTCTGTTCATCGCCTCGTCGGAGGCGGCCTGTAGCAGCTTGTGCGTCCGGACCAGCAGCGTCAGGAAGTCGTCCACCTCTCGATCCTAAAGGTCGATTGCATGCTAACGAGTTGCCCGCTACCGTCTCATTAGCAAGCTAACGATCTTCTTGGAGAACCACGCATGATCCTGATCACCGGCGGGCTCGGCTTCATCGGCTCCCACACCACCCGCGCGCTGCTCGACCTCGGCGAGTCCTGCGTGCTCACCCGGCACCGTACGGCCCGGATCCCCGCCTTCCTCGAAGACGAGGTCGGCGGCCGCCTCTTCGTCGAGCCGCTCGACGTCACCGACGCCGACGCGGTCCTGGACCTCGGCAAGCGTCACCCCATCACCGGCATCGTGCACCTCGCCGCGGTGTTCTTCGGCACCCACTCCCCCGTGGACGAGGTGCGGGCCAACACGCTGGGGCTGCTGAACGTGCTGCGAGCGGCCACGGAGTGGGGGGTGCCGCGCGTGAGCCTCGCCAGCACGGTCGGCGTCTACCTCGGCGTGAACGAGACCGTGCTCCGTGAGGACGTTCCCCTTCCGATGACCGCCACGCACCCGATCCCCGCGGCCAAGAAGAGCACCGAACTACTGGCGGGCACGGTGGCCGAACGGGTGGGCTTCGAGGCGGTCAGCCTGCGCATCGGGGCGATCTGGGGCCCGCTCGGCCGCCCCGAGTCACCGTTCTTCCCGGTGCCCCGCCTCGTGCACGCGGCGGTGAAGGGCGAGGCGGCCGACTTCTCCCCGCCGCGCCGGCCCGCGTACGCCGACGACGGCGGCGACTACTGCTACGTCAGGGACTGCGGCCGCGCCATCGCCATGCTGCAGACGGCCGAGCGCCTGAACCACCGCACGTACAACATCGGCTCCGGCCAGGTGACGAAGCACACCGAGATCGTCGAGGCGATCCGCACCGTCATCCCCGACGCGGCGATCGACCTACCCGCCGGTCGCGGTCCCGGCGCTCCCGCCGAAGACCCGTACCTCGACATCACCCGGCTCCGCCAGGACACCGGCTTCACTCCCGCGTACGACCCGAAGCGCGCCGTCCACGACTACATTGCCTGGCTCAACGCCGGCCACGAACGCTAAGGAACGGCCCCCTAGGCGACGAAAGTGAACCGGCGGTCAGACGCTGCGCACGTCGCTGCAGTCGATCACGGCGACCTCGACGCAGGTACCACCCTCCTGGCCACTGTGGGTGCTCTTTCGCCAGCCAGGGGTTGGTGAGTCCATGTCGGGTCACGTCCCTTCCATGAGGGCTCGGATCAGATCGGTCGATGCGGCCGCAGACAGCGCGGCCGATCTGATCAGGTCGAACATCACCTTAAGACCCTCGATCGGCTTATGTTGCTCGATCAGGGGGCCGTGACCGTTAACGGCCTCGGCGTAGCCCAGGTCCGGTGCTTCGTCGAAGCTGAAGATCGTGAAACCCCCAGACGGATAGACCGGGGCGTCCTCCGGTAGTACGTGAATCGTGATGTTCGGCCGCTCTGCCAGCTCAAGCAGCCGCGCGTACTGCTCGCGCATCACGTCGGGGCCGCCCACGACGCGCCGAAGCGCCGACTCCGAAAGGACGAAGACCAGCCACGGCGCGTCCTCTCGATCGAGGATCTCTTGGCGGGCCAGCCGGGCGGCGACGAGTTGTTCCAACTTGTCGTCCGGCTGCCCTGCCCGCAGCACCTCCCGCGCGTAGGCCTCAGTCTGCAGCAGGCCCGTGATCAGTAGCGGGTCGAAGAGGCGGAGGGAGGCGGCGCGGGCTTCGGCGGCGACGTAGTCGCGGAACCAGCTTGGGGTCTGTTCGCGGCGGACCTGCCACCAGAGCTCTTCGAAGTAGGCGTCGAGGCCGAAGAGCTTGTCGAAGCCCTTGGACATCTCCGGGGTGGTCGGTCGTTTGGCGGTCTCGATGTGGCCGATCATCTGGCCGGTCACCCCGACTCGTGATCCTAATGCGTCTTGGGAGAGATTGGCCTTTTTCCGGTAATGCCGGAGGCGATACCCGTACTGCGCGATCGCCGAGACGCGCGGATCGAGTTCCCGTTCTCGTCCCATCGATTCGATCTCCCTTGTCGGTGGTTGTGATGTGTAGCGACGAAATCGTATCGACGGTAAACGCCCCGCGACACGCTGGGGAAGCGATCCCTTCAGCGACCCGCGAGGGGTAGGAGAAATCGTCGACCGCGGAGGAAGTCTCGTGATCGAATCGCGTCTTCCGTATGAAATATCTCTCAGCCCGAACACGGCGGCGGCGCCCTGCGCCCGTCTCGTGCTCAAAGACCGGCTGCGGGAATGGGGCCTGACGGACCTGCTGGACGATGCGAGCACCGTCACGGGTGAGCTCGTCGCCAACGCGGCCCGGCTCGGCCAGGTCTTCACGGTCCGGCTGATCCCCGAGGACGGCGCCCTGCTGGTCGAGGTGGTGGACTCCTCACCGGACGAGCCTCAGATCAGGGACGCGTTCGGCGACTCGGACGCGGAGGGCGGGCGGGGTTTGCTGATCGTGGCGGCACTGGCTGTCGGCTGGGGCGTACGCCGGGAGGGCCGGCGGAAGGTCGTCTGGGCGCGGGTGGCGCCATGACGACCGACCTATTCAGGCCGCCGTGAATAGGTGCAATATCGGACGATGCACCGCTGGCCACGCAGTCATCTTTTTTTGGGCTGTCTACTGTGGCGAGAATTTTCTCGCCACAGTAGACAGCCCAAAAAAGACGCCCCAGCCGGCGCCTCGGAAACTGAGGGCAGCGGCGGTCACTCGGAGGAGCACCCACGGCGGCCTTATGGCGATCTGCCCCATCTGCGACCTCGCCGCCGAATCTCGGGCGAACGGAACGCTCGGTATAGGCCGCATCTAGGCGGCGCTCTGCGACGTTATATCCGTGTTCACGACCGCGGTTACCGAGCATTTGGTACGCGTCCCCGGCGGGAAGCGGTTCCACGTCCGCTCGGCGGGCGACCGATCCTCGGTTCGGTGCCGGTACGGCCGCCGGGAAGGCTCCGCGAGCATAGTTCGGACGGCACACGCCGCCCGTCGACGGCGTCGGCACGTTCCGGCGCTTCGCCGGAGGGCCGGTCTCTGGAAGAATCACACCCGATCTGACAGACACTGGTGTTCTTTTCAGATGGGGCGCTCACCCATGGATCCTCTGCAGGTCGGCGATCCGCGACAGGTCGGGGCGTATCGCCTGCTCGGACGGCTGGGTGGCGGCGGGATGGGCCAGGTGTACCTGGCCCGCTCTCGCGGAGGCCGGCTGGTCGCGGTGAAACTCGTGCGTCCCGAGTTGGCGAGCGACGCGTCGTTCCGCCGCAGGTTCGCCCAGGAGGTCGCCGCGGCCCGCAGGGTCGGCGGCTTCTACACCGCTCCGGTGGTCGATGCCGATCCCGGCGCCGATCCACCGTGGCTGGTCACCGCCTTCATCTCCGGCCCGTCACTGCAACAGGCCGTCGACACCCATGGGCCGCTGCCCGCCCAGGCGGTCGGTGTGCTGGGGGCGGGGCTGGCGGAGGGGCTGGCCGCGATCCACGCCGCAGGGCTGGTGCACCGTGACCTCAAGCCCGGCAACATCATCCTCGCGGCCGACGGTCCCCGCGTCATCGACTTCGGCATCGCCCGGGCGCTGGACGCCGTCCAAGCCTCGACGACCGTGCTCGGAACGCCCGGGTTCATGTCTCCTGAGCAGGCGGGTGGGCTCCGAGTAGGGCCGCCCAGTGACGTGTTCGCGACCACCTGTTCGGCTTGGTCAGCGCCTGCCTGGCCAAGAGCCCGGAGGAGAGGCCGAGCCTCGCCGAGATCCTGAACCGGCTCGCGGGCCCCGCCGAAATGGGCGGTCCGTGGCTGCCGCCCGCCGTGACCGCGATGATCGGCGAACGCGACCGTGAACTGCGGCACCAGAACCAGGACCGTGGGCCGAGGCCCGGCACCAGGGCGCTGACCGCGAGGTCGGACGTTCGCGGGTGGCGTCCGAGCCGCCGCGACTTCATGGTGGCCGGGTTGGACGTCGCGGCCGTTCCGGCCGTTCCGGCGGCCTCCATGCTGCGCTCGGGGAACACACGCCGGAGCCCGGCTCCGAAGCCGAACGCCAGCGAAAGGCCCCTCCGGCCCGGACCTCCGGTGACGCTCCTCGACGGCGGCGGAGAGGTGCGATCGGTGACCTTCAGCCCCGACGGCACAATGCTGGCCGGTGTCGGCGACGACGGTAAGGCCAGGTTGTGGGAGGTGGCCGCCAGGACATCGGCCGGGACCTCTCACCACACGGTCACCAACCCGTGGGGCAGGCCCCTCGCGAAGGTCACCGCTTTCAACCATGAGTTCACGGCCACCCTGTCCGCGGCGTTCAGCCCGGACGGGGCGCGCCTGGCGGTGGGCAACGGCGACGGAACGATCAGTTTGTGGGACGTCGCCACCGGTGCCGTCGCCGCCCTTCCCCACCAGGACCCCGTCGAGTGGAACGGCTCCCTGAGTTGCGTGGCGTTCGACCCGGCCGGCGCGACGTTGGCGACCGCGTACGACGCCCCGGCCGTCCGACTGTGGGATCCGGCCACCCGGACGAACAGCGCGACCCTGCACACCGGCGACGGCCACTGGGTCGCGGCCTTGGCTTTCAGTCCCTCCGGAGGCGTCCTGGTCACCGCGAGCGGCAACTGGGACATCACCCGCCGCGAGAGCGTCGCCGTGCTCAGTACCGGCGACGACGCGAAGATCAACTGTGTCGCCGTCAGCCCCGACGGCACGACCGTTGCCGGCGGTGGGAGTCGTCTCACGATCTGGAAGATCGGCTGACCGCGCGGCAGCCGTCGACCTGAACCGGCTCGGTCGACGCGTAGGCGCCGGGGTCGTTCGAGCCGACGGCCGGCCGATGGTCACCCAGGGGAAGTCCTGCCTGTGACGCGCGTCATAGGCCGGTGCCGTCACAAAGGTCGCGGCGTCGGTGCCTTGTGGGCGAACGAACCACCGCAGCAAAGGAAACGTCATGAACCTCGCGCTCTGGATCTGCGCCGGACTGCTGGCCCTGGTCGCCCTGGCCGGCGGGATCAGCAAGACCTTCGTCCCCAAGGAGAAACTGGCCGCGGCCCACGGCGGGGGCTGGACCGACGCCGCCAGTGTCGGCTTCGTCAAGACCCTCGGCGTCCTTGAACTCCTGGCCGCGGTGGGCCTGATCCTGCCCGCCCTGGTCGGCGTCGCACCGGTCCTGGTGCCGGTGACCGCCGTCTGCTGGATCCTGCTGATGGTCGGCGCGATGGTCACCCACGGGCGACGCGGCGAATTCGCCCTCGTGGTGCTGAACCTCGCCTATCTCGCCTTGGCCGTGTTCATCGCGTGCGGCCGGTTCTGAGCCCTGGCCCGTCGGCTCAGGGTGATCCCGTCCGGTCGGTTCGCGGCCCGAAGGCGCCGGCCTCCCAGAGGCTGCGGACGTGGGCGATCACCTGCGGGCCGAGGGCGCTCAGCCCCTCGACGTCGTTGTCGGCGACCGCCCTGGTCACCAGGGTGCTGGTCGCCGCGACGACCATCTGGCAGGTGAACCGGCCCGCGTCGTCGGTGACCCCCATCAGGTCCGCGAACACGGCGGTGATGGCGTCCTGCAGCTCGCTGCGGCGCCGCATCGCCGCGGGACCGGCCGCGTACACCTCGATCAGGAACAGCCGCGTGTAGGGCAGTTCGATGGCGAGTGCCGCGAGGTAGGCGGTGAACGCCCGCTCGAAGCCCCCCAGCGGGTCCCCGGTCGCGTCCGGACCGGGCATGCGGTGTTCGTCGGCGCCGACCATCTCCAGCAGGTGCTGCAGCAGCAGGTCGGCGGCGACGTCGAAGGCGGCCATGAAGCAGTCGAGCTTGTCCTCGAACAACTGGTAGAAGCTCTGCCGCGACACGCCCGACCGCTGCAGTACGTCGGCGACCGAGGTGGCCACGTACCCTTTCTCGGCCATCACCTCGGCCATCGCCGCGCACAGCCGCGAGCGCTGGATGCGTCCCACTTCCTCCCGCGAGAGCGCGTAACGCCCGCGGGGCAGCCGACGCGGCGATGAATCCGACACCCGTTCACCATAGATGTTCACGGCACCGGCCGAGACGGGAGGAGCGCGAGGTCGAGCCGCCGGAGCCGCGCGGGATCGGCGACGATGTCGTACTCGGTGACCCGGTCGCCCGCCACCGTGATCACGAGCGCGAGCAGCAGCCGGCCGTGCGGGGCGATCACGACGCCGACCCTTCCGTCGACGAGCGCCGGTTCGGCGAATCTCGCGCGCCGCCCGAAGACCAGCGTCTCCCGCGCCACGGTGTCCGCCCCGCGCGCCACCGCCGGCCGGCCCGGCGTCAGCACGACCGCGTCGGCCCGCCGTACGACGTCCGGGGCGAGCACGGCGAGCAGCGCGGTGAGGTCGCCGTCGCGCGCGGCGGCGAGGAACGCCTCGACGACCCGTCGCTGCCGGGACAGCTCGGCGGTGGGGAGCGCCGTGGCGCCGCGTACCCGGTGCCGCGCCCGGCTGGCGAGCTTCTTGGCGGCGACCGGAGTGCGGTCGACGATGGGGGCGATCTGGTCGAACGGCACGGCGAACAGGTCGTGCAGCACGAAGGCGACGCGCTCGGCGGGCGGAAGCGTGTCCAGCACCACGAGCATGGCGCGGCCGACCGAGTCGATGAGCACGGCCTCGTCCTCCGGGTCGTCGTCCCCCGCCTGCGCGGACACCTCCCATTCGAGAGTGTCCTCCCGGCGCGAGGCGCGCGTCCGCAGCATGTCGAGGCAGAGCCGGGACACCACCGTACGGAGCCATGCCTCCAGGTTGTCGATGCCGCCTTCATCCGTGCGGCTGAGTCGCAGCCAGGTCTCCTGGACGGCGTCGTCCGCCTCGTTCGCCGAGCCCAGCATCCGGTAGGCCACCGCGCGCAACCGCTCGCGGTGCGCTTCGAAGCGCCGGGCCAACTCCTCGTGCTCGTTCATCGGTCACCTTCCGCCGTCGGGCTCCGTCTGTTTCGTGCCACCGAGCAGCGAGCCGACAGGAGAAGAGCGACCGATGATTCGACAGCAGCAGGATAACGAGTTCGACGAGGCCCGGCCGTTGCTGCGGCCGGTGGCCCTGGGGAACCTGCGGCTGCCCAACCGGGTGGTGATGGCACCGCTGACACGGTGCCGCGCCACCAACGAGGACCTGGTCCCGACCGACCTGCACGCCGCCTACTACGGCCAGCGGGCCGGCGCCGGCCTGATCGTCGCCGAGGGCGCCTGGGTGAGCGCGGAGGCGATCGGCCTCCCGAACGTTCCCGGGATCTACAGCGAACGGCAGGTCGCCGCGTGGCGCCGGGTGACCGGCCTCGTCCACGCCCTGGGCGGCCGTATCGTGCTGCAGCTCTGGCGCCCGGGCGACGACTCCCGCCCCGTCCGGGAGATGAGCGTCCCGGACCTCGACCGCCTGATCGCGGAGTTCGGCGCCGCGAGCGGGAACGCGCGCCGGGCGGGGTTCGACGGAGTAGAGATCGCCGCCAACGGCACCCATCTGCTCGCGCGGTTCCTGAACCGGCGGCTGAACCGGCGCACCGACGGATACGGCCTCCCCGGGCACCGGCTCCTCCTCGAGATCGTCGACGTGGTCACCGCCGCCTGGGACGGCCGGCGGGTCGGGGTGCGCCTGTCGCCGTACTGGAGCGTCGCCGACGCGCCCGCCGCCGACCGGTCGCGCGCGGACTACCCGTTCACCGGTGACGACCGGACGCTCGCGGGCTATGACGCGCTCGTGGCCGAGCTCGGCGAACGCCCGCTCGCCTACCTCCACCTGCGCGGCCCGGCGCCCGGCGGGCCCGTCCCCGACCTCGACGCCTTCGCCCGGTACCGCAAGCTCTTCGACGGTCCGCTGATCGCCAACCACGGCTTCGACCGGGACAGCGGCTCCGCGATCATCGACGCTGGACTCGCCGACGCCGTCTCGTTCGGCCGCCTCTTCGTGGCCAACCCCGACCTGGTGGCCCGGTTCGCGCTGGGCCACGAGACGGCCGCCGACGACCCGGGCACCCACTACACGGGCGGCGCACGCGGCTACGTCGACCACCCGATCTGGTCGGCGCCCTGAGGATCTCCACCGTCCGTGTCCGCCAGCGACTAGGCCACGGTGCCGCCGGTGTTCCGGATCATCTGCTGGAGCACCTTGAGGGCGATGACGTAGTCGGCGTCGTCGATGCCCTGGTGGATGCGTGCGCGGATCGCCGGGGCGTGCCGTTTCAGGCCGGTGCGGGCCTCCCCCCCGCCTCGGTGATCCACAGCCGACCCCCGTCGGGCGAGATCGTTCGTGAATCCGAGGTACCGCGCGAAGGACAGCACGAAGTTCTCGCTGCCCACCGTCTGACCTTGCTTCGACGGGACGAAGAGGGTCCGGTCGAGCTCGGAGCCCCACTCGTGGGCGATCGCGGGCTCCAGCCGCCGGCCCTGCGCGTCGACCGCCCCGTCGTGGAGACGACGGACGACGCGGGCCTCGGCGCCGCTCAGGCAGGTCGAGGAATCCTGGCCGGCCTTGCACAGCAGCGTCGCCGGGTCGAAGTGGCACTGTCGCGGGTCGCCGATCAGGCCGTCCTTCACACCGTCCAGCCCGTCACAGGCGGCCAGCACAGCGCGGTGGATCAGCGGCAGCCTGCCGGCGAGGAGGATGTAGCGGCCGTCGTCGAGGTTGGTCAGGACGTTCCACGCGTGGTGGAAGGTGTTCTGGACGACCATGTCGTTCGCCGGGGCTCCGGCGGCGATGCCGTCGAAGTCGCCGGGAAAGCGCTGGGCCTCCATCAGCGCCTCACGGCCGCCGTCGGAGCAACCGTCGAAGTAGGAGTGGGCGGGAGAACGACCGTAGAACCGGGCGATGACGGCCTTGGCGACCTGGTTCGTCACGTGGACGCCGCGGTAGGCGAAGTCGATCTGTGCCTGCGGGTTGTTCGCCGCCCAGGACCCGTCGGGGCTCCCCTGGTGCCCCATGTCGGTCGTCGCGCTGGCGATCGTGCCGTCCGTGACCGGCGTGCAGGTCGACGCGCGTGACTACCTCTCCCGCGTCCGCGACGGCGCCGCGACCAGGCGGGCGACGATGACGAGGCAGAGGAGCTGCGGCAGGGTCTCGGTGAACAGGTGCGCCGAGGTCTGCTGTGCCGACTGCAGGCGCAGGCCGACGAGCAGGGACACCGTCGCGGCGAGCATCGCCGCCGCCGGGAGCCACGGCGTGCCCAGCCGCGTACGCGCCGGGGCGAGGGCGAACGCCACCGCCGCGACCGCCGCCACGGCCGTCCCGCCGAGGCCATCGCTCCAGTAGCCGATGCCCGCCGCGGCTCCGGCCGTCAGGACCAGCGTGGAGACCATGACCACGCGGGACCTCTCCCGCTCGGTCTCCGGTCGCGGGGCCGGTTCGGCGGGGCGGTGGCGGGACGGCCACAGGGCGGCGATCACCAGGACGACCAGGAAGTTCAGGCCGATGAGGACGGCGGCCTGGTACGTGCCGTCGGGGGTGTACGACAGGCGGACGGTGCCGACGGTGCCCGCCGGGAGGGCCCACGCCTGGCGCCAGCCGTCGATCCGTACCGGGCGCAGGGTCCGCCCGTCGATCTTCGCCTGCCAGCCGGCGTTGTAGTTCTCGTTGACCACCAGGTACGAGGCGCGCCGCGCCGAGACCTCGACCTGCCGGTGCTCGGACGTCCACCGTGTCACGGTCACCGGCGACGGCTCGCCGTCCCCGGCCGCCGTGGCGCCGGCCGGGGCGAGCACGGCGGAGTCGACGCGGAAGGCATCGGACGGCGCCGAGGCGAGCCGGTCGTCGCCCGCCTTGACCGTGACCGTGCGGCACGCCTGGAACCGGAACGCCCGTCCCTCCAGGAGGTCCGTGTACGTGCCGGTCGCGCGGGTCGGCACGTCGACGCCGTTCAGCCGCAGGTGGGGGCCGAACCCGCACGGCAGTGGGACGCGCGCGCCCGGCAGCGTGCGGAACGGCTTGACGCCCGGCACGGTGACGTCGGTGATCTGCGGCAGGCCGGAGAACCGCAGCGTCAGCCGGCTCGTGCGCATCGGCTTGAACGACACGCGGCCCTTGTCGTCCAGCGGCGCCTCGCGCCACTGGCCGTCGTCCCCCTCCACGCGGACCTGGGTGAGGTAGGCCGCGCCCGCCGGACGCCGTACGGTGAGCTGCCCGACCTGGATCTTGCGGCCCCAGGACAGCGACAGCCACGGCGCGCGGTCCCCCGTCGCGGGCACCCATGTCGTCGCGGGGTCGGCGTCGAAGGCACTGCGAGGCAGGGTCGCGGGCTCCCGGGTCAGCGTCGAGCTCGCCGTGACCTGGAGACGGGGGTCGGTGCTCGTGTACCGCTGGATCAGGTCCGGGTCGGTGAGGGCGGCCGTTCCGGTCAGCTTCGCGGTGTCCGTACGGGCGGCGGTGAAGACGCGGTCGAAGGCGTACGGCTCCTCCCCTCGGCGTTCGAGGTACGGCGAGCAGACCCAGCGGATCGAGCCCCGCAGGCACGCCGGCATTCCGTCGGAGGTCCGGGCCATGACCACCGTCGCGCCGGCCGGGACGTTCGGCAGGCGGTACTCCCGGCCCGCGCGCACGCCGTCGACGTGCAGTTCGGAGATGGCGACGCGGGCGGCGGCGGGGACGGCGGGCCGCGCGGTCAGCGACCGGATCCGGACGCGCAGCCAGCGGGTCCGCCCGGCGGGGACGCGGAGCGACTGCGCGGCGGAGGTACGGGCGAGGTGCTGGACGACCCGGCCGGTCTCGGTCTCGACGGCGATCTCGTCCGGCGGCGGGCCGAGGCCGTCGTCCTGGGCGAACGCCACCGTGACGTTCCGGGGCGTCAGCGGGTGGTCGAAGTCGACGCGGAGCCACTGGCCGACGGGGCCGGTCCAGCCGCCGCTCTCCCACCGGGTGCGCGGGTCGCCGTCCACGGCGGCGTACGGGAGGGCGCCGGGCTGGTCGAGTTCGGCCGGCGAGGTGATGTCGGACGCGGAGGCGGAGGCCGTGACGTCCTTGACGCCGGTGTAGGCGGCGACGGTGGAGTAGCGGTCCCAGCCGGATTCGAGGACGTCACGGCGGGTGGCGGGCACGCTCCCTTCCGCTGCCGCGGTCAGCGTGGGCGAGGTGTGGCCGCGCAGTTCACCGAAGTCGCGTTCGACCTTGCGCAGGGAGTCCGCGACGACGGGCCGGCCGGTCGCCTTGGGATCGTCGGCGCCGAACAGGACGGGCCGGCCGGCAGGCAGGCCGTCTTCGGCCATGGTGAGCAGGGCCTCCGGCGAGCCGTACAGCCGCAGGGCCCGGTCGGCGTCGAGCAGGCCGACGGTGTCGTCCGCGCCGTCGACCTCGTAGATCTCGACCGGGGCGTACGGCTGGTCCGGTGAGCTCACGGCGTCGTCCGGCAGGATCGAGCCGGCCGGCACCCCGCCGAACCAGGCGACCCGCCGGATGCCGGGCGAGGAGTCCAGCGCCTGGTGCACGCGGGCGGGCCACGCGCCGCGCAGGTCGTCGCGGCGCAGGTCGTTGCGGACGAGGAGGTAGCGGATGCCCATGCGGGCCAGTACCTCGGTCAGCCCCGCGGAGCCCCGGCCGGTGGTGATCCGCTGGTCGATGGCGTCGAGCAGCCGCGTGAAGCCGGCCGAGCCGGCGGGGACGAGCTGCCGCTCGCCCCAGCGGACATTCAGCAGCGGCTGGGTGACGTCGTCCATCGGGCGGCCCCACAGGTACTCGCCGAAGCGCGCGCCCGGAACGGCCAGGACGCCCTGCTCCCCGGCGCGCCCGTTCAGCCAGGCGGCGGCCTCGCGCCAGTACTGCGGGACCTCGCGGAAGTCGCCGTCGGCGGACAGTCCCGTGCCCAGCGCGGACAGCAGCACCCCGGCCAGGGCGGCGGCCGCTCCGGCGGCGGTCTGCCTCCGCCATCGGAACGGCGACGACAGCAGGTGCGCGAGACCGAGGGCCAGCGGCAGCCGGACCAGGCCGTCGAACTTGTAGAGATTGCGGAGCGGCGCTAGCGGCCCGTCGATCAGGTCCCGTACGGCGGGCGCGAGCGGGCCCGCGTGCCCGGCGACCATGACCACGAGACCGGTCAGCAGCGTGAGGACGAGGAAGGTCCGCTCGGGGAGCCGGGCCCGTACGAGACCGGCCAGGCCGAGGGCGGCGACGAGACCGGTGCACAGGACGGGGAGCGTGGCGGTCGCGAAGGCGTGGCCGAGGGGCCACCAGGGACGGCCGTCCACGACGAGGAGGTTCAGCCAGCGTTCCGAGCCCCGCAGCACGTTGGCGGGGCCGGTCGTCGCGGTGGTCGTCGCGGCCTTCTCGGTGTAGAGCAGCCACGAGTAGGCGTACCGGCCGAGCAGGAGCAGCGGCACGGACCACCAGGCGGTGGCGCAACCCACCGCGACCGCCCACCAGGCGAGGAGGCGCGTCCGGAACAGGCGCGGACGCCCCCGGGGGCTCCGGGTGAGCACGTACAGGACCGGGACGACGAGGACGGCGAGGACCGCGGTGGCGTTGATGCCGCCGCAGCAGGCGACGGCCAGCCCGGACCGGGCGGCCGCGCGGACCCGGCCGCCGCCGTGCGCGGCGGTGACCAGGGGCAGCACCATCCAGGGCAACGTCGCCAGGGGCAGGTACTCCGAAGAGTTCGTGCCGAGGGACGCCAGGCCGTGCGGGCCCAGCGCGTACGCGAGGGCGCCGATCAGCCGCGTGTCCGGCGTGCCGATCCCGAGGCGGCCGGCGAGACGGCGGGCGCCGAGGAACGCGACGCACAGCAGCGTCGCCAGCCACAGCCGCTGGACGATCCAGGACGGCATGCCCGCCAGGTGGCCGAGCGCGTAGAACGGGCCCATCGGGAACAGGTAGCCCGACACCTGGTTCTGCAACTGCCCGAACTGCTCGATGTCCCACAGGTGCAGCGCCCGGCCGAGGAAACCGAGCGGGTTCACCGCCATGTCGATCTTGGTGTCGGCGATGATCCGGCCCGGCCGGGTCGCCGTCGCGAGGAGGGTCAGCAGCGCGCAGCCCAGGAGGGTCCGCAGGCGGTCCCGCAGCCGCTCGTCGAGACGGGGCGGCTCGGTGTCGGGGGACGGTTCGGCGCGGGTCAGCGCGGCCATGGGAACGACTGATCCTCCAGACCGTGCGCCGTCCCGCGCCGGACGGCCGCGTCGAGCAGCGCCGCCATGCGTTCGCCGCTGCGCGCCCACGTGAACTCGGCGGCCCAGGCCCGGCAGGCGGCGGCCGTCTCGCGGCGTCGCTCCGGCCCGGTCAGCTCCTTCAGCGCCCGCTCGACGACGTCCGCGAGGTCCTCGCCGTCGCGCACGAGCCGGCCGGTCACCCCGTCGACGACGGCGTCGCGCAACCCGTCGACGTCGTACGCGACGGTCGGCACGCCGAGCGCCGCCGCCTCGGCCACGCTGAGGCCCCAGCCCTCGCCCCGGGAGGCGCTGAGGTGGAGCCGGGCGCGGGCGACGAGCGCGACCTTGTCCTCCTCCGGCAGGTAGCCGTGCAGGACGACCAGGTCCGCCAGACCGCGCGCGGCGATCCGGGCCCGCAGCCCGGCCTCCTCCGGTCCCCGCCCGATGACGTGGATTCGCACGCGGAGGCGTTCGGCGACGTCGAGCAGCCGGTCGACGCGCTTGTGCGGAACGAGCCTGCTCACGCACACCAGCTCCGGGTCGCACTCCGCCGGCTCCGGGACCGAGCCCGGCGGCGTGACGCCGTTGGGGACGATGTGGACGGGGCCGGTCCAGGCGAGGCGTTCCCGCATGGCGGCCACCGTGGACGGGGAGACCGCCACGCAGGCGTGCCGCCGGTACGTCCACCGGGCCACCGGCCCCTCGAGGAACCGGCCGATCCGCGCCAGCCACGCCGGGAAGTAGACGCCGAACTGGTCGTCGTGCACGTGGTGGACGACGCACAGCACGGGCACGCGGCGCGGCAGCACCCACGGCGTGAAGAACGGGATGCCGTTCTGGCAGTCGAGGACGGCGTCGAACGCCCGCCGGTGCCGCAGCGTCCAGGCCAGGACCAGCGGATAGACGCCGAACCGGCCGCCCAGGCGCACCACCTCGACGCCCTCGACCCGCTCCCGCCGGGCCTGGCCGGGCGCCCGCCCGGTGACGAAGCACACTCGTGTTCCCCGCGCGGTGAACCACCGGGCCATCTCCCAGGCGTAGCGCTCGGCGCCACCGGCCTCCGGATGCCAGGGGTCGCGCCAGTTCACGATCGCGAGCGTACGCAGTTCCCGCTCGGCCGTCATCCGGCGCCAAGCTCGTCGGCGACGGTGATGGGGCGCTGCGCGGCCGGGGTGCGGCGGGCCTCGGCGTGGATGCGGAGCAGGTCGCGCAGGCAGCCGACCGTGTGCCGTCGTACGGAGAAGGTCGAACCGGGTACGTCACGCCACACGACGGGGATCTCCACGGGTTCGGCGCCCCGGCGCCGGCAGTGCAGCAGCAGTTCCACGTCGAAGGCGAAACCGGACGTGCGGAGGTCGGCGGCGGCGGCCCGGGCCAGCGGGCCGGTGAAGAACTTGAACCCGCACTGCGTGTCGGCGACGCCTCCCGTGAGGTCGTGGACGAGGCGGTTGAAGGCGAGCGCGCCGACACGGCGCAGCGGATGCCCGTACACCTCGACGATCGAACCCGGATGCCGCCGCGAGCCGATGACGACCTGGTGCCCGGCCCGCAGCAGGACGAGGACCTCGTCGAGGGCGGCCAGGTCGGTGGCCATGTCCGCGTCACAGAACCCGGCGTACGGGGCGGTGGTGGCCAGCAGTCCGGCCCGGACCGCCGCGCCCTTGCCGGGCACCGGGCAGTGGACGAGGCGCACCGGCACCGGCCCGGACCAGCGCTCGGCGATCCGCGCGGTGGCGTCAGTGCTGGCGTTGTCCACGACGACGATCGAAGCGCTCAGCGGCAGCCCGGCCAGCTTGGCGGACAGCCGTTCCAGGCCGTACGGGAGCCGCCCGGCCTCGTTGCGCGCGGGGATGACGACGTCCAGCGCGGGGGCGGGCGGGCACTCCGGGTGCACGGCTCACCGAGAGCCGTAGTTGTACAGCGGCTTCACGACCGGGTCCTGCTGCGAGGTCGTGACGACGCGCACGACGCCGAACGAGGCGATGAGGGCCAGCACGATTCCGGCCAGCATGGCGACGGCGATCCGCATCATGGCTCCTTCGGCGACAACGATCTGAAGAGGCTACCGACCGGTAGCCGCATTGACCACACAAGCGCCGCAAAAGTAGTGAACGACGCTATTGCCGTAGGCCATTGCGAAACCGGCGTCTCTCTGCTCCGGGCGGCACCGGGGATGCGGTAGAGGGTCAGGTCGGGTCCGGTGACGACGCGTTCCGTCCCGGGGAGCCGGGCCGCCCACGTGCCGAACTCCTCGGGCGCGTCGACGGCGACGTAGCGGATCCCGTGGGCGCGCAGCGCGTCGGTGAGCGGCGCGCCGGAGCGGACGAGCGGGTCCAGCGCCCGGGCCCGCGGGTCCTCCACCGCCATCCGGAGGTCCCGCCGCCCGCCCGTCCCGACCCGTACGGCGTCGTTGAGGACGACCCGGCCGGGCAGGTAGCGGGGCAGCGGATCGAGCACCCGGCGTCCGCCGTTCCAGGCGTAGGTCCGGTACGCCTCCCACGGCAGGACGAGCACGGCACCGGGCTCGGCCGCCACGACGGCGCGCGCCCGCGACCAGTCGGCCGGATAGCGCACCGCCGCGAGCCGGCCGCCCGCGCCCCAGGCGAGGCCGGGCAGCAGGGCCACCGGGACGAGGAGGGCCAGAACGGCCAGTTCGGGACGCCCGCCCGTGATGCGATCGACGGCCGGACCGGCCCCGACCGCCTCCGGGCCGCTGCCCGCGACCCGGCCGACCGCCGGGCCGACCGCGACCGCCTCCGGATCCCTGCCCGCGACCCGGTCGGCCGCCGGGCCGGCCCCATCCGCTTCCCGACGTCCGCCCGCGACGCGGTCCACGGCCAGGCCGACCCCGACCGCGACGACGACGGCGAGCGGCGCGACGTACTGCTGGCCGTCCCGCAGCACCGCGAACCCGGGCCACAGCCCGATCGCCCAGCGCAGGAGGCCGGGGACGACCGCGCCGAGGGCGGCGAGGACGAAGCCGACGAGCGCTGCGACCCCCAGCCCCCGCGTCCCGGCCGCCCGGCCGCCGCGCGCGTACGCGACCAGGGCGAGCAGGACGACGCACAGCCACGGCACGGCGGTGACGACGGCGCCGTACCCGGGCGGCACGGTCTCGGCGTTCCAGCCGCCGCCGAGGAGCAGCAGGCTGCCGAGCGCGCCGAACGGCGTGTCCGCGCGGGCGGCGAACGCCGCCACCCCGGCCGGGTCCGCCGGGACCCCCGAGAACCGCGTGAGGGAGGGAACGAGCCACGGCAGGCTCATCACGAGCAGCCCCGCGAGCAGCCACGGCAGCTCTTGCCCCGACCGACCGACCCCGACCGACCTTCCGGCCCCCGACCAACCGACCCCGACCGACCTCCCGGGGCGCGGCCGGTGCAGGCCGATCACGAGGACGACCAGGCCGGACACGGCCATCGCGGCGAACCCGCCGATCGCCGCCGGCACCAGCGCGAGGACCAGCCGCCGGGGCTCGCCGCGCGCGGCCGCCCGCACGACCCACGGCAGCGCGGCGTACCCGAGGAGCAGCGCCCACTGGCCGAGGAGCAGCCGTTCGGCGACGAAGGGGTTCCAGGCGTAGACGACCCCGCCGGCCAGCCGGGCCGTGAGCCGCTCGGCGGGGACCAGCGCGGACGCGGACACGCAGGCGATCACGAAGACGGCTAGCAGGATCGCCTTCTGCACCACGTCCGCGGGCGCGACGTGGGCCAGCGCCGTGACGACCGCGTCGCTGGGCACGTGCCGCGGCAGCATCCCGGCCAGCCCGAACGTCTCCCGGTCGAACGTCGGATGCGGCACGAACACCATGTCGTACGCGAGCGTGAACCCCGGGGCCAGCGCGGGCCCGAGCGCCAGCAGCCCCAGGACCAGCCCCGTCCCGGCGGCGACGACGGAGCCCCGGGACACGCGCTAACGCCCTGGTTCGGGGTCCCGGGGCAGCCCGAGGAGGCGTTCGGCGATCACGTTGAGGTTGACCTCGGTGGTGCCTCCGCCGATGGTCATCGCGCGGGAGGCGAGCAGCAGCCTGGCCCAGTCCGCGCGCGGTCCCGAACCGGGCGGGCCGGTCAGCGCGCCCTCGGCGCCCAGCAGCCCGAAGCCGTACTCGGTGACCCGCTGGCCGTGCTCCATGCCGACCAGCTTGCTGACGTTCGCGGTGGCGCCGGCGTCCACGCCGGACAGCCGCTTGAGGGTGGCGCGCAGGCCGAGCAGCGCGAACACGTGCGCGTCGGCGACCAGCCCGCCCACGCCGTCGCGGGTGACCGGGTCGCCGGCGAGGCCGAGGTCGCGGACCAGGTCCAGCAGCCGGGGCACGTCCGCGCCGAGCTGCCAGCCGGTCGACAGGTTCACGCGTTCGGCGGTGAGCGTGACCCGCGCGACCTGCCAGCCGGCGTTCACCGGGCCGACCACGAGGGAGTCGGGCACGAAGACCTCGTCGAGGAACACCTCGTTGAAGACCTCCGCGCCGGTGAGGTCCTTCAGCGGCCGGACCCGCACGCCGGGTGAGGTCATGTCGACGAGGAAGTAGGTGATGCCCGCGCGCTTGGGCGCGTCCGGGTCGGTGCGGGCGACGCAGATCCCCCACTGGGCGTACTGGGCGAGCGACGTCCAGATCTTCTGCCCGGAGATCCGCCACCCGCCGTCACATCGGTCGGCGCGGGTGCGCAGACCGGCCAGGTCGGAGCCGGCGCCCGGCTCGCTGAAGAGCTGGCACCACACGATCTCGCCCCGGAGGGTGGCGGGCAGGAAGCGCTCCTGCTGCTCCGGCGTGCCGTACGCGGCCAGCGACGGCACGACCCACGCGCCGATGGCGAGCTGCGGGCCCTTGATCGCGGCGGCCCGCAGCTCCTGGTGGATGACGACCTGCTCGAGGGGCGAGGCCGCCCGGCCCCACGGCCGGGGCAGGTGCGGCTGCACCCAGCCGCCCGCCGCCAGCTCCGCGATCCGCTCCCGCTCGTCGAGCGCGGCCAGTTCGGCGACCCGCGCCCTGATGTCGCGCCGCAGCGGCTCGGCCTCGGGCGGCAGGTCCAGCTCGCGTTCCCGCGTCTCCCCGGCCAGGGCGAGCCCGGCGATCGACGCCCGCTCGTCCGCCGCGCGGCCCAGCGCCGCCCGCAGGGTCAGCGCACGCCGGTAGTACAGGTGGGCGTCGTGCTCGAAGGTGTAGCCGATGCCACCGTGCACCTGGATGCAGTCCTCGGCGCAGGCCACGGCCGCGTCGGGGGCGACGACGGCCGCCACGCCGGTTGCGTACGGGACCTGGTCTCCGGCCACGACGGCCTGGGCGGCGTCCCAGACGGCGGCGCGGGCCTTCTCCAGCTCGATCAGCATCCGCGCGCACTTGTGCTTGACGCCCTGGAACTGCCCGATCGGCCGGCCGAACTGCTCACGGGTCCGGGCGTACGACGCCGCGGCCTCGACCGCCCACCCGGCGACCCCGCACGCCTCGGCGCCGAGGATCACCGCCGCGAGGGCCCGCACGTCCTGCACGGTGACCCCGGTCAGCACGCGGTCGGCGGGCACGACGGCGTCACGCGCCGCGACGCGCGCCGACCCGCGTACGGCGTCGACGGCGTCCGGCGTCTCGACGTCGCACTCCCGGCGGTACAGCGCGACCCACTCCTCGGCGCCGTCACCGACGGCGACCGGGACCACGAGGACGTCGGCCGTCGGGCCACCGAGGACCGGTCCGGCGCCGCCGCCCACGATCAGGGCGTCGCCGCTTCGCCGCCCCGTCAGCCCGGTCGCCAGGCACACCGCGCCGGTCAGCGTCCCCCCGGCGAGGCCGGGCAACAGCTCCCGGCGCGCCTTCGGTGCCTCGGCGGCGGCGATCACCGCGCTCGCCAGCACCGTCGGGACGTACGGCCCCGGAGCCAGGGCCCGGCCCATCTCCTCGACGGCCACCGCGAGCTCCAGGACGGAGAAGCCCTGGCCGCCGTGCTCCTCCGGGAGGTGCAGGCCGAGCAGCCCCTGCTCCGCGAGCTCCCCCCAGTGGGCGGGCCG
Source organism: Actinoallomurus sp. NPDC052274 (assembly GCF_040679475.1). NCBI lineage: Bacteria > Bacillati > Actinomycetota > Actinomycetes > Streptosporangiales > Thermomonosporaceae > Actinoallomurus > Actinoallomurus sp. NPDC052274. Next base: position 74,457 of record NZ_JBFAUT010000009.1, on the reverse strand, counting down.
CGACGCGTGTACGCCCTGCTGCCCACCTCCGTGGCCGCGGCCCACCGCCCCCTTTCCACCCCCGTGGCTTCCGTCGTCCGCGACGGCCGCCCGGACCACCGCGCGGGACGCGTGCCGCTCGGTGAACCGGCGCACGCTCGCGGCCAGCTCCTCGTGCTCCTCGGTCAGCCCGATGCCCATCCGGCGCTCCCCCGTGCCGCTACTTGCCGGGCTCCGGGTCGCGCGGCAGGCCGAGCATGCGTTCGCCGATGACGTTGAGCTGCACCTCGGTGGTGCCGCCGTAGATGGTCATCGAGCGGCTGAACAGCATGTACCGGGCCCAGATGCCGGTGGCCTGACCGGGCTCCTCCACGGTGGCCACCGCGCCCTGCGCCTCCCAGATGAAGTCCGCGACCTCCTGGTTGAACTGCACGCCGAGCAGCTTGCGGACGCTCGCCTCGGCGCCCGGCTCGTGGCCCGAGATCTGCTTGAGGGTGAGGCGCAGGCCGAGCAGGTCGATCGCCTGCCCCTCGCAGAGCAGCCGGCCCAGCTCGATCAGCGTGGCCGGGGACAGGTCCTTGCCCTGGAAGAAGTTCAGAAGCTCCCGCGTGCCCGCGCCGAGGCCCTGCCCGCTGGACAGTTGCACGCGCTCGTTGCTGAGGGTGTTGCGGGCGACCTTCCAGCCCTGGCCGACCTCGCCGACGACCTGGTCGTCGGGTACGAACACGCCGTCGAGGAAGACCTCGTTGAACATCGCGTCGCCGGTCAGCTCGCGCAGCGGCCGCACGTCGACGCCCTCGGCCTTCATATCGACGATGAAGTAGGTGATGCCGTCGTGCTTCTTGGGCTCGACCGAGCTGCGGGCGACGCAGATCGCCCACTTGGCGTGCTGGGCGAGGGACGTCCAGATCTTCTGACCGGTGAGCCGCCAGCCGCCCTCGACCTTCTCGGCCCGCATCTGCAGCGAGGCCAGGTCGGAGCCCGCGCCGGGCTCGCTGAACAGCTGGCACCACACCATCTCACCGCGCAGCGTCGGCGCGAGCCACCGCTCCTGCTGCTCCGGCGTGCCGTACGTGACGAGCGACGGCACGACCCACGCGCCGATGGCGAGCTGCGGCCCCTTCACCTTGGCGGCGCGCAGCTCCTGGAGGATGAGCACCTGCTCCATCGGGGAGGCGGCCTTGCCCCAGGGCTCGGGCAAGTGCGGGAAGACCCAGCCCTCGTCGCCCATCTTCGTGAACCGCTCCCGCTCGTCGGTGATCGCGGCGAGCTGCTCGACCTCCGCGCGGATGCGGTTGCGCAGCGGCTCGGTGTCCTCGTCCAGCTCGACCTCGACGGCGCGGCGTACGCCGTCGAGCGCCAGCCGCGCCACCGAACCGGCCCAGTCCTTGCCGGGCCCGAGCAGGACGCGCAGCGTCGAGGCGCGGCGCAGGTAGAGGTGGGCCTCGTGCTCCCAGGTGAAGCCGATGCCGCCGAGCACCTGGATGCAGTCGCGGGCGCAGCGCAGCGCGGCGTCCGGCGCGATGACGGCGGCGACGCCCGCCGCGAAGCCGGACTCCTCGGCGGGGTCGTCGGAGGCGCGGGCGGCGTCCCAGACGGCGGCGCGGGCCTTCTCCAGCTCGATCAGCATCCGCGCGCACTTGTGCTTGACGCCCTGGAACTGCCCGATCGGCCGGCCGAACTGCTCGCGGACCTTGGCGTACTCCGCGGCGGTGGTCACGCACCAGTCGGCGAGACCGGCGGCCTCGGCGCCGAGGAGCAGCGCGGCCAGGTCGAGGACCTCCGGGCCCGTGAGGCCGGTCAGGATCCGGTCGGCCGGAACGGCGACGTCCTCGGCGGAGACCCGGGCGACGCGGCGGGTCCGGTCCAGGCTCTTCAGGGGCGCGACCGTGAGCCCGGCGGCGTCGACGGCCACCCACTCCTCGCCCTCGTCGGTCGTGACCGGCAGCACGATGACGTCGGCGAGCCCCGCGCCCAGGACCGGCTCGACCGTACCGCTGATCGTCAGGCCGTCGTCCGTACGGCGGCCGGTGAGGCCGGTCGCCAGCGACAGCGCGCCGATCAGGGAGCCGTCGGCGAGGCCGGGCAGCAGCGCGGAGTGCGCCTTGCCCGCCTGTTCGGCGCGCAACAGCGCGGCGCTGGCCAGCACGGTCGGCAGGAACGGCCCCGGCACGACGGCGCGGCCGAGGGACTCCAGGGCCACCGCGAGCTCCAGCAGCCCGGCGCCCTGCCCGCCGTGCTCCTCGGGCACGTGCAGACCGAGGAGGCCCTGCTCGGCGAGGCCGGCCCAGAAGGCCGGACGGACCTCCTCTTCAGCGTCGAGCGTCGCGCGTACGACGTCCACGGACGCGTACCGCTCCGCCCAGCCGCGCACCGCGTCGGCGAGCGCCTCGTGCTCCTCGGTCAGCCCGATCGCCATGTCCCCACCTCATCCCGCAACGTCCCGTCGCGGCCTACCTTAGATGGCCACGGACACGGATTGGAATGGGATTCGGTATGTGACCCGGCTCTCGGGCCGAGGACCGGATCAGGACACCTTGATCGAGTGCATGACGTAGTTGACGTCCGGCCAGAGCTTCTTGTCGGTGTTCGGCACCGTCATCAGCAGCACGCCCGGGGCCTTCTTGCCCGTGTCGACCACCGCCACCGTGAAGAGCTCGCCGGTGGTCTTCACACCATGCTGGTGGTAGGTCAGGTAGTAGCCGACCAGCCACCCCTTGTGGCCGTCGACGTCCAGCGACTGCGAGGCCAGCACCCTCTTGTGGTGCGTGTAGCCGTACAGCTTCGCCTCGTAGGCGTCGGCGACCTTCGTCGCGGCGGCGCGCTCGGTGCCCGGCCCGCCGTAGGCGGCCTTGTTCGCGCCGCCCAGTTCGGCGCTCAGCAGCCGGCCCCAGCGCTTGGGCTCGCTCACCGCGAACTGGCCGGCGCTGAACCCGAGCTCGGCCATGGCGCTCTTCTGGGTCTGCATCTGCCACGGCTTGCCGAGCTTCGGGTAGGTCAGGCCGGCCCGCGCGTCGGAGATGTGCCCCACCGGTCGGGTGTGGGCGCCCTTGAACTGCGTGAGCGGCTTCTCCGGCTGGTCGTCCGCCGGCTGACCCGCCTTCTTCGACGAAGACGCCTTCGGCTTATGACTCGGGCTCGAGCTCGTGGTGTCGTCCGACTTCTTGCCGGCGGTCAGGAAGTACGCGCCGCCCGCCGCGACCAGGCCGACGACGAGCACGCCCACCACGGCCAGCAGCGGCCGCTTGGACCGGCCCTTCTCCTCGAAGTCGTCGTAGCCGTCGTAGCCGCCGGTCGGCGGAGCCGTCGGTCCCCCGGCGGGGCCGTCGCCGTTCTGCTCCCGCATCCAGTCCGGCAGCCGCAGGTTGCCGCTGCTCGGCTTGCCGGGCTGCGGCGGCGGGCCGGACGGGCCGAGCGGCTTGTCCCACATCGCCGGGTCGTCGCCGTGGGAGAAGAAGTCGTTCTCCGCGGCCTGGTCCTCGGCCGACACCGGGCCGCCCACCGGGGACGGCGGGACTCCGGGCACGCCCTGGAACGCCTCGGGACCGTGGAACGGCCGGGACGGGGCGGCGTCGGCGTACGGCTGCGGGCCGGCGGGCGGCGGTCCGGCCGGCGTCGCCGGGCCCGCCACGCCCTCACCGGGGCCGAGCAGCGACTCGAACGAATAAGGCTCGGACGCCGGGCCCGGCCCCGGGCCCGCGCCGTCGGCCGCGGGTCCGGTGTCGAGGCCGGCCGTACGCGTCGGATGAGCGGGGGCGAACCCGAACGACGGGTCCGCCACCTCGTACCCGTACGTGGCGTCCCGCGCGTCGTACGGGGCGACCTGCGGAGTCTCCGCCCCGAAGGGCGGCGTGGAGCCGGTGGGCTCGGTCTCGGGCCGGACGGGCTCGTTCGGGCCGGAGGAGGAGCCCGCCGCCGTCCGGTGGCCGAACGGCGGCGGCTCCTCCTCCGGCACGGACGAGAACGCCGTCGTCGGCTGGAAGGAGACTTCCGGGTCGGCCGGCGGCTCGGCGCCGGAGGAACCGCCGCGCTCGGCCGGCGGCTCGGCGCCGAAGGAACCACCGTTGGAGAAGGAGCCGGTCTGCTCGGCGGACGGGCCGGCGCCGAACTCGGCGGGCGCGCCGAAGCCGCCGTACCCACCGGCCGCGCCGGACTCACCGGAGCCGTCGGGTTCGGGCGTCGCGGGGGCGTCGGCCGGACCGTGCGGAGGGTCGGCGGGCTCGAACGGCGCGCGCTCCCGGCGCGCCGCCTGCGGGGCCTGCTCGGACGCCGAGACCGTGGGGAACCCGCCCGTCGGCGCGTCGTCGTCCGCCATGGGGCCGGGCCGGCCGCTCGCCGGCGGGAACGCCGACGCCGCGAAGTCTCGTCCGCTGACCTCGGGAAGCGGCCCTGTCGGCTCATCCTGTTCGGAATACGGGCCGCTGTGGCTGTTCGCCGGACGCCACTGCCCGGCGCTTCCCTGATCAGACATGCCGCACAGGTTACGTGAAGATCAACAATTCTCGTGTCGAACACTAATTACGGCCAGGCCACAGCTTGTTAGCCGCAGCATGGCGTCACCGTGACGTCCGTCTCACGCCTGAGTGTCCGCGAGAGCACCGCGATCGGGCGGAATTCCCGGCCTGGCAAGCCTTTCGCGCGCCAGCAGCGTACCGCCGGCCACCGCACCGGGCATCGCCAACACGGAACCGAGCGGAATGAGGAAGGTCACGAACACCGCCACGCCGAATCCCAGGGACAGCCCCCGGTCGCGGCGCAGGAGCGCGAAGCGTTCGCGCCGCCGTACCCCGCGGCGCTCCAGCGCGATCGACGTCAGCTCGAACGTGAGGAAGTAGCCCGACACGCACGCCGCGAGGACGGGGACGACCGTCTGGCCGACGACCGGCAGGAAGCCCAGGACGAAGAACAGCACGGCGAAGAGCGTGGTCACCGTCCCGACGACGACCGCGTCCGCGATGGCGCGCGCGAGCTGCCGCAGCAGCGGAACCCGGACCTCCCGAGGCAGCCCGCCCGCGCTCTCCTCCACCCGCCCCGACAGGCTCTCGTAGAAGGGGTCGCCGACGACCAGGGTCACGGCGGTGAACGTGACGATCGCGATCATGACCGCGGCGCCGAAGACGAGGACGGCGATCAGCCCGCGCGTGGCGCCCCGTGCGGCCTTCGACCAGTGATCGGCGAACGGGCTCATCGCCTTCGCCAGGTCCCAGTCGTAGTGGGCCAGGACCACGAGGCCGGCGACGTAGACGGCGAGAACGATCAGCGCCGGAATCAGGCCGAACAGCCATTGTTTCGGGCGCCGCGCGACCCATGCCATGCCTCGCAGGAAATACCGGACCCCGGTCGCCAAATTCCGCACGCGCCCACATTAGAGCCCGAACACCGTCTGACACCCTCACCGCGCGTACGTGGCGGATCTCGGCGCGCGCGTCGCCGCGCGTTCGGCCGCGCGCCGGACACCCCGCAGCATCCCGCCGAAGACGATCTCGTGGCACGGCCGGATCGCCCACCAGTAGAGATGGCCGAACAGGCCGTGTGGACGGAAGATCGCGCGCTGCCGGAACCAGGTCCGCCCGCCCCGCTCCTCGACGCCCAGCTCCAGCCAGGCGAGGCCCGGCAGCCGCATCTCCGCCCGCAGGCGGAGCGACGCGCCGGGGACGAGTTTCTCGACCCGCCAGAAGTCCACCGCGTCGCCGACGCGCAGCCGGTGCGGGTCGCGTCGCCCCCGGTGCCTCCCGACGCCGCCGACCAGCCGATCGATGCCGCCCCGGACCGCCCAGGCCGTGCGCCAGGAGTACCAGCCGGCGTCCCCGCCGATGCCCTCGATGACCCGCCACAGCACGTCCGGAGGCGCCGCGACCGGCGACTCGCGGACGTCGGCGTACACGGTGCCGCCCGCCCACACCGGGTCGGCCGGCGACGGGTCGCTGGGCGGCGCGGCGGCCGAGTCCGGGGTCGTGGCCTCGGCCTCGCGGGCACGCCGGAGCGCCAGGCCCACCGCGTCGTCGAAGCCGGTCGGCCCGCCCGGCGGGTCGGGCACGAACCGCCGGATGTCGCGCTCCCGGCAGACGACCTCGTTGGACTGGGACTCCACCAGGGGCCGGGCCAGGCCGCCGGGCACCGGGGTGACCAGGCCGACCCACAGGCTCGACAGGTGCGCGGTGAGCACGGGGACCCGCACGACGAGGCGGCGCGGCAGCCCGGCCAGCGCCGCGTACCGGCGCATCATCTCCTCGTAGGTCAGCACGTCGGGGCCGCCGATGTCGAAGGTCCGGTTCACCGCCGGCGGCAGCGCCGCGCATCCGACGAGGTACCACAGCACGTCGCGCACGGCGATGGGCTGCGTGCGCGTGCGCACCCACCGGGGGGTCACCATCACCGGCAGCCGCTCGGTGAGGTACCGCATCATCTCGAAGGAGGCCGAACCGGAGCCGATCACGACCCCGGCGCGCAGCACGGCCGTCGGCACGCCGGACGCCAGGAGGATCGCGCCGACCTCCGCCCGGGACCGCAGGTGCTCCGAGAGATGCCCGCCTTCGGCCGGGGCCGGCCCGCCCAGGTAGACGATCCGGCCGACGCCCGCGTCCAGGGCCGCCGCCCCGAACGTCCGCGCCGCCCGCCGGTCCCGCTCCGCGAAGCCCGGACCCGATCCGAGCGCGTGCACCAGGTAGTACGCGACCGAGACCCCCTCGAGGGCCGTCCGGACCGCGGCCGCGTCCAGGACGTCCGCGCGGACGACCTCCACCCGCCCGAACCACGGCCGGGCGCGCAGCCGCTCGGGAGAGCGGGCCAGGCACCGCACCCGGTACCCGGCGCCGAGCAGTTCGGGCACCAGCCGGCCGCCGATGTACCCGGTCGCCCCGGTCACCAGGCACAGTCCCCGGTCCTCGCCGCTCACCGCTCACCCCCGGACCGCGCCCGGTGGAACCGTTCCCGTCCCTCGTCGAGATCGATCACGGGATCCGGGTAGTCCAGTCGACGGCGCACCTCCGCGGGCAGGAGCCACGGGCGGTGCACGGCGGCGCCCTCGATCTCGGCGAGCTCCGGCACCCACCGGCGCACATAGTCGCCGCGCCGGTCGAACCGCCGCGCCTGCACGAGCGGGTCGATCACCTGGTTCGGCCGGGTGCTGGCGCCGGTCCCGGCCACCCACTGCCAGTTGAGCTGGTTGTTCGCCACGTCCCCGTCGACCAGCAGGTCGAGGAAGTGCCGCGCGCCGACCCGCCAGTCGACGTACATGATCTTGGTCAGGAAGCTCGCCGTGATCAGCCGCCCGCGATTGTGCATCCAGCCCTGCTCCGCAAGCTGCCGCATCGCCGCGTCGACCAGCGGATATCCGGTGCGCCCCCGCCGCCAGGCCGCGACCGCCGCCTCCTCGGTCCGCCAGCGGTCACCCCGGGGCCGGTAGTCCTCGCGCGCCGCCTCCGGGCGGTCCGCGAGCAACTGCCGGTTGAAGTCCCGCCAGGCCACCTGCCGTACGAACGCCGTGGCGCCGGGACCGCCCACCGCGGTCGCCCGGCGCACCAGTTCGACGGCCGACAGGCACCCGAAGTGGAGGTACGGCGACAGCCGGGACGTGGCGTCCCCGGCCAGATCGTCATGCCGGTCGGCGTACCGCGTGACCGGCCCGTCCAGCCAGGCGGCCGCCCGCCGCCGCCCCTCGTCCTCCCCGCCGCGCGGCAGTACGGGCGAGGGCGCGCCGTCGGCCAGGTCGGCGCCCGACGGCAGGCGCTCGGACCGTACGGCCGGGACCGGCACCTTGTCCGGGGCGGCCAGCGGCTCGCGTACCGGAACATCGCTCCACTTCCGGAAGTAGGGAGTGAAGACCGCGAAGTGCCCACGGGACGCCGGAGTGATCGCGCCCGGCGGGACGACGACGGTGACGGAGTCGTGGACGCACAGTCTCCGACGGGAGGATTCCAGCACGCGCCCCAGTCGCGCCTCGCGCCGCTGCGCGTACGCGCTGACGTCCCGCGCCAGGTGCACCGAATCCGCCCCGGTCTCCTCGGCCACCCGCGCGACCTCGGCCACGACGTCACCCCGGCGCACCACGAGGCGACCGCCCCGGCCGCGCAGCGCGCCGTCCAGATCCGCCAGGCAGTCGGCGAGGAAGGCCGCCCGGTTGGGAACCGCGAACCCGGCGTCCCGCACCCCGTCGTCGACGACGAACAGCGGCACCACCTGATCCGCCGCGTCCAACGCCGCGCGCACCACCGGATTGTCGTGAACCCGCAGGTCGGCCGTGAAGAGACAGATCGCAACGGACATCACTTGTGGGCATTCCCCGCCCAGCCCCGCCCCAACGCGCGAATCGGGACGACCGAGCGGCGGGGAGGGGCCCCGGCACGTGCCGGGGGCGCCCCGCGGTCAGATCACCGCGCGAGTCGGCGGCGTCGGCTGAGGACCGAGTGCCCCCAGCCCACCACCAACGGGATGAGACACACCACCTCGACCACGGAGCCGATGGCCGGCAGCCACAGCTCGATGACCCAGGCGACGCTGAGGAGCCCGAGGCTCCAGTGTGCCGCGGAGGGCAGGTAGGGCAGCTCGTCGAGCTTCTCGACGAGGCTGACCGTGAGGATCCGCATGACGAGGACGCCGACGAGCACGCCGAGCACGATGTCGGCGAGGTGACTTGTGGCCGAGTACGTCCCGACCCACATGTCGATCGACAGCGCGGCCTCGAACATCTCGACTCGCGCGAACCCCTTCCCTCCCCCGGCCCCGGGCTCCTGCCCGAGGTCCTCACTCCTGCGCTCACTGAACTTGATCGCCCCGAAGGCCGCCATGCCCAGCACGCCGAGGAGCAGGAACGTCCAGGAGAACTTGAGGGATCCGATGACGAGTACGAGCAGGACCCCACCGAGCGCTCCGGCCTTGTAACGCCGGCCGTGGCGCTTGATGTGATTTTCCATCCCCAGCCACGCGAGGTTCCCCTTGTCGACGAAGAACCACATCACGGCAAGGGCGATGAAGCCGAGCCCCAACGCGACGATCTGCGGGTGAACGCTCTCCAGCAGGGTGGAGTAGCAGAGCCGCTTTTGTGCTCGCGCCGAAGACTGTGCGCGTGGGAGACCCATGGGCAAGTCCGGTTGTGGCCGCCCGCGTTCCCAACAGAAACGCTTGGACGAGCACGGTCGTGCGGGAGAATCGGCCCGCAACGGCGGCCGAGAGCCGGGGGTTAGGCTGGTGGGGTGCCCGACTCGCCGCTCCCCCCGGCGGACCTCGACCTGCGGCTGTTGCGGTGCTTCGCCGTCGTCGCCGAGCACCGGCACTTCGGCCGCGCCGCCGAGACCCTCCACACGACCCAGCCGTCGTTGAGCCGGCAGATCCGCCGTCTGGAGCGGCAGGTGGGCGCGCGCCTGTTCGATCGCGGCCGACAGGGCAGCCGGCTCACCGCGGCCGGGGAGGCCTTCCTGCCGCTCGCGAACGAGTTGCTGCGCGCGGCGGCCCGGGCCGCCGCGACCGCCCGAGCCGCCGCCCGGCCCAGCCGGATCACCATCGGCCATACCAGGGGTCTGTACATCACCCCGGCGGTGCGCGCGTTGCGCCACCGCGATCCGGACGCCGACGTGCGCACCCTGAACGTCGACTGGAACGAGCCGCACAAGGCACTGCTCGATCACCGGGTGGACGCGGTCGTGGCCCGGCTGCCGTTCCCGACCGACGGGCTGCGCGTCACGGTCCTGTACGACGAGCCTCGCTATCTCGTGGTCTCCCGCGACCACCGCCTGGCCGGTAAGGAATCGGTCACCCTCGACGACATCGCCGACGAACCCGTGCCGCGGGTCCGGCAGTCTCCCCCGGTCTGGGGCGCATTCTGGCGCATCGACCCGCGACCCGACGGACGCCCGGTCCCCGACGGCCCGCTCGTCGAGACCGTCGAGGACAAGTTCGAGGTCATCGCCGCCGGCGAGGCCGTGGGCATCCTGCCCAGCCGGCACGCCACCCAGCACCCCGACCTCACCACCATCGCCCTGGAGGGTGTCGAGCCGTGCCAGGTCGCGCTCGCCACCCGCGCGGGCGACCGCAACCGGCTGGTGGCCGCCTTCCGCGAGCACGCCCGGGCCCACCTCACCGGGACGGTCGAACCGCGCCCCGGCGACTGACCGGGGCGTGGCAGGGCGGCGATGAGCCGCGGACATACGCGAGGCGTATCAACGCATGCGGAACATTCATTGGATCTTCGGTGCCCGGCGGGGCCACGGTGGAAGGACCGGCCCGGACCTTCCATCCAACGAGCGCATTCGGAGATCGACATGACACGGTTGCAGGGGCGCCACGCCCTCGTCACAGGTGGTACCGGCGGGATCGGGCGGGCGATCGCCGAGGCGCTGGCGCGCGAGGGCGCGCTCGTCGTCGTGACCGGCCGGGACGCCGTACGCGGCGCCGAGGTCGTCGGCCGCGTCCGCGAGCAGGGCGGGCGCGCCGAATTCGTCAAGGCCGACCTGGCCACCGGTGAGGCCGTCCGGGGCCTCGCCGAGGACGCGCTGGTCGCTGCGGGCGGTCGCATCGACATCCTGGTCAACAACGCGGCCCACATCCTGCCCGGGCAGTCATTCCTGGAAGCGACCGAGGAACAGATCGACGCGGCCCTCGGCCTCAACGTCAAGGCTCCGTTCCTGCTCACCGCCGCCCTGGCGCCCGGCATGGTCGAACGCGGCGCCGGCGCGGTGGTCAACATCGGCTCGGTCAGCGGCGTCCACGGCAAGGAGGGCACCGCGCTCTACGGTGCGAGCAAGGCCGCGCTGCACTCGCTGACCAAGTCGTGGGCCGCGGAGCTCGGCCCCAGGGGCATCCGGGTCAACGCCGTCGCGCCGGGGCCGACCGCCACCGAGTTGAACGCGGCGCAGATGCCGATGTGGGAAGAGATCACCGCGAGCGGCTACCCCGCTCGGCGCCCCGGCACCGCGGCCGAGATCGCCGCCGCCGTGGTCTTCCTCGCCGGGGACGGGGCGTCCTACATCCACGGTGTGCTGCTCCCCGTCGACGGCGGCGCCCTGACCCGCTGAACCCCGCACAGACAGCCGAAGGGCCACCGACAAGGGGCCGTGAGGGGCGGAGCCCGGGACCGTGGGAGGCGGAACCCGGGACCGTGGGAGGCGGAACCCCCACCTCGGGGGGTTCGGGGGGTCGCCCCCCGAAAGAAATGACGAAGGGCCGGCGGGGAAGGAAGCCACAAGGCTTCCGACCACACCGGCCCCAGGCCCGAGTGGAGGTGGCGGGAATCGAACCCGCGTCCTTCAGTACCAAGACAGGGCTTCTCCGGGCGCAGCCTGCTAGTCGTTTTCTCAGCCCCGGCGCTCACGCAGGCGTGTCGCCGACGGGCTCAGCCACTGTTAGGTTTCCCTGTCACTCCCGCGGCCGGAGTGGCAGGTTGAGTCTCCTAGCGATGCCAGGTCCCGGGCCGGAGACAGTCCCGGGCTGACAAGTTCGCTACCTAGCCTCAGGCGGCGAGGGCGAACTGAGTGCGCTTAGAGTTGGCACTTATTGTTTTGCGGTTACAGGATTTACGAGGTCACAACCGCAACCCTCGGCCCGCTTCCCCGTGTCTCGACATACCGAAGTCGAAACCGGTCACCCCCTCTTGAGTTGTCAACCGGGCACCGAGGCACCCGTCGCGTCGACCGTACCTCTTCAACACCGGCGATGCCAACGTGATTCCCGCCGGCGGACTCCTGGCGGGCGGTGGAGGTTCGACCGGGCCATGACAGGGGGCCGGAAAGATGAGACCCCCGTGGGTGTGGACTAGGCACACCCACGGGGGTGACCGGCAGGGTCGGGCCGGTCCGGACGACAGAGCCTCCCCCGAGACGAGGCTCTGGTCTCATCACGGCGACTGAGTCCGCAACCCCCCAAGCGGTGTCTCAGTCACTTGTTAAGACGCCCGGTCACGCGCGGATGGTTGCGGCCCGAGAGTCAAGAAATGACAAAGCCGTCACGCCGGTCACAACGGCCTGCCGGCGCACCTCACGTCGATGCAGCGTCCGTGGCCACGAGTCAGTGCTTCGCCTTCAGGAACGTCGCGGCCAGGCTCGCCGCCGACCTATTGCCCTCGACGGCGATCGCGAAGGCCACGTCCTGCCGGTATCCGACGAACCACGAGACGACCTTGCCGTTGCCGTACGGCACCGTCGCCGTGACACCGGCCACCGGTCTGCCGGCGACCTTCGCCTGCTGGGCGGCTCCGCTCCGGACGGACGTGCTCATGAGGCTCTGCAGCATCGTGAACCCGTCGGAGGAGGCGTCCAGCGGCTGGGCCGGCATCCGCTGGGGGGAGTCCTGCAGGAGCTGCGGCGGCCGCCAGGTGCCGGTCGCGACCGCGCCGGCGACCAGCGCCATCGACAGCGGACTGACCTCGATCTTGCCCTGCCCGACCATCTCGGCGGCACGCTCGGCGGTGCTGGAGGCCGTCGGCACCGAGCCGGAGAACGACGGCACCGGCAGGGTCCACGGCGCGCCGAGCCCGAAGCGCGCCGCACTGGTACGCAGATCCTGCGGGGCGATGTTGCGGTACAGCGCGGCGAACGCCGTCGTGCAGCTCACGGCGAAGTTGGAGTTGAAGGTCCCCCGGCCCACCCTGCCGCGGTAGGTGAAATTCTCCCCGCCGATGTTCTGCGTACCCTGCTTGCACGGCGGCGAGTCGATCTTCTGGCCGTACTGCAGGAGCGCCCGGGTCGTCACGATGCTGAACGTCATTCCCGGCGGATAGTGGCCGTTCAGGGCGGCGCTGCTCGGCTGTGAAGGCTCACCGGACTGACCGGCGTCGCTCTTGTGCTGCGCGGCGGTGTTGTCGGCCGCCGCGAGGATCTTGCCCGTGGACGGGTCGATCGCGGCGAGGGACGCCGCGTAGGGGACCTTCCTGAGGGTGTTCTCGGCGGCGACCTGCGTCGTGCGGTCGATCGTCGTGGCGACCGGCTGACTCGGGTTGCCGAGGACCTCCTTCAAGATCTTCCCATTGGACCCCGAGGGGTCCTGCGCCACGACCTTGACGGTGGGAGTGCCGGCGAGCTTCCGCTGTTCCAGCACCTGCAGCCCGGACACGCCGATCGTGTCGCCGGGCTGGTACGGCGCGCCGACCTGCTGGAGGCGTTCGGCGGTGGCCGGTCCCAGCTTTCCGACGACCTCGTCGGCGACCGCCGGCGCGACGTACGCCATCTTGGTCTGCCCCTCGACGCCCGGCACCTGCCGGAGCTGGGCCGCGTCGCCGGCCTGGGCGGGGATCTGAAGGGTGACGAGCGGCAGGAACTTCTGCGGCGGCGCGGACCGCACGTGGGCGATCACGCGGTCCTTGTCCAGATGGGTGATCTTCGACAACTGGCCGAGCGTCTGATCGGGGTTCGCGAGCCTGCCGGGCGTCACACCGAAGACCTCGACCTGGACCTTCTTGAGCAGCGTCTTGGCCTTGTTGTCGACGATGGGCTGACGCGTCGGCGTCTCGGTCACGATCGCGAGCCGCTGACCCGGGCCGAGCTGCGGGTGGATGATCGACGGACTCCAGGTGACCTTCCACTCGCCGTTCGTCCGGTGCAGCCGCATCGAGCTGCCGTAGCTCCACGGCTGGCCGCCGTCGCCCAGGTCGATGCTGACCGAGAACTGGGCGGTCGCGTCCTCGCCGTTCTGCCGCACGCGGCCGAGCGCGAGGTGCAGCGACGCCAGGTCGAGCTGGGACGGCACGGCGCCGAGGACCGCCGCGACCTTGGTCCGGTCGCCGTCGGTCTGCTTCGCGGCGGTGCCGTAGTTGCCGTTCTGCCAGGCCACGAGGAAGTCGCGGATCGTCGGCAGCGGCGAGGGCTCGGCGAAGCAGCCCGCGCTCGTGGTCGTGACCAGCAGGGCCGCGGCCAGTCCGGCCGCCGACCGGAGCCGTCGGATAGCCACCCTCAGCGCCTCCGCAGCCGTGCGGCGCGGGCCCGCTCCATCTCCCGGGCGGCGTCCCGCTTGGCGATGTCCTGTCGCTTGTCGTACTCGCGCTTACCGCGCGCGACCGCGATCTCCACCTTGGCCTTGCCGTCCTTGAAATAGAGGGCGAGCGGGACCAGCGTACGGCCGGGCTCGTTGGTCTTGGCGATCAGCTTGCCGATCTCTCGCCGGTGCAGCAGCAGCTTCCGGGGACGACGCGCCGCGTGGTTGGTCCACGTCCCCATCGTGTATTCGGGAATGTGCACTCCCTCGAGCCAGGCCTCTCCGTCGCGGATCAGAGCGTACCCGTCCGTGAGGTTGGCCCGTCCGGCGCGCAGCGACTTCACCTCAGTGCCCATGAGCACGAGGCCCGCCTCGTAGGTGTCTTCTATGTGGTAATCGTGACGCGCGCGCTTGTTCTGCGCGATCAGTTTGCGTCCCTCTTCGCGTGGCAATGACTCAGCCTCGGTCCTTCTTCGGCAGGGTGGCCGACAGCCCGCGCACGACCGTGAGCGCGCGTCGCTCGGCCTCCCGGGGTGGGCGGTTCGCGTTCACCGCGACGTCGGGGTCGATCCCGGACCCATCGAGGTTACGGCCACTCGGAGTCCGGTATCGACCGACGGTTACTTCGATCGCGGATCCGTCGGCCAGCCGCAACGGCTCCTGCACCGACCCCTTTCCGAAGGTACGCGATCCGACGATCACTGCGCGATCTCGATCACGCAATGCGCCCGCGACGATCTCGGCCGCGCTGGCCGTGCCGCCGTCGACCAGGACGACGAGCGGCACCGCGGTGTCACCGCCCGGATCCGCCATGAGCCGCTCCGGCGGGGTCCCGGCGCGTTCGAAGGTCGCCACGAGGCCGCCCGGCAGGAACACCGACGCGGTGTCGACCGCCTCGTCCAGCAGACCGCCGGGGTTCGCCCGCAGGTCGAGCAGCACACCGCCGGGGCGCCTGGGCCGGCCGGTCACCGCCGCGCGCACCTCACGTCCGACTCCCCGCGTGAACGCCTCGATCCGGATCACCACCACACCGTCGGCGGTGAGGGAGGCGCTCACGTCGTGAGAGGCCAGGGCCGTCCGGACGAGCGCGAACCGCAGGGGCGCGCCGTCGCGGCGCACCGCGAGGCCCACCCCGGTGGCGGGCCGGCCGCGCAGCGCCGCGGCCACGGTGGCGACCGTCAGGTCGCGGGTGGCGATGCCGTCGACCGCCGAGACCACGTCGCCGGGGCGCACGCCCGCGCGCTCGGCGGGCGAGCCGGGCTGGACCCCGACGATCCGGATGTCGTTCCCCATCTTCTCCAGCCACAGGCCCACGCCGCTGTACCAGCCGTTCAGGGTGGCCTCGAGGCCGCTGAACTCCGCCGCCGAGTAGAACCGCGCCCACCGGTCGCCGAGACGGCGCAGCGCCCGCTCGACCACGGCGCGTTCCCGCTCCGGGTCCGAGTCCCGATCCGATCCGGCCCGCGCGGGATCGGCCATCGCCGGCTCGACCGCACGCGCGGCCGGCCAGGAGCCCCGCCGGAGCGGATCCCGCCGTGCCGACGCGTGGGTGCGCGTCCCGCCCGACCCGGCGCCCAGGACGTACGCGAACGCCAGAGCGGCGACGGCGGCCGCCCCGCGGAGCACACGACCGGTCAGCCGGGGCATGCGAGGATTCTACGAGCGGCCTGATCACCGGACCGGCATATCGCCGGCAGCAGCGTCAGATCTTGAGGTACCGGCGCAGGGTGAGGAACGACGCCAGGGCGCAGAGCAGGATGCCGAAGCACATCGAGGCGACGATGACCCCCGTCACGTCGACCCAGCCCAGTGGCGTCGCGAACTGCAGGTTCTTCTGCAGCCTGCCGAGCAGGAAGACCTTCGAGAAGCTCAACAGGATCGCGGCGAACACGCCGCCGACGAGGCCCGCGATCGCGCCCTCGAGGACGAACGGCAGTTGGATGTAGATGTTCGAGGCGCCGACCAGCCGCATGATGCCGGTCTCCCGCCGCCGGTTGAACGCCGACAGGCGGATGGTGTTGGCCACCAGGAGCACCGCCGCGATGAGCTGGATCGCGGCGATCGTCAGCGCCGCCCACTGCAGGCCACCGAGGATCTTGAAGAACTTCTCCAGGATGGCGCGTTCGTTCACGACCTGATCGACACCAGGCCGGTTGCTCATCTGCGCGACCACCGCCGCGAAGTTCTTCGGGTCCTTGAGCTTCACCCGGAAGGAGTCGGGGATGTCACCGGGCTGGATCGAGCCGGCGATGCCCGGGCTGTCCTTGAACTGCTCCTTGGCGCGCTCGTACGCCTCCCGCGCCGTCTCCTGCTGGACCTTCGCGACCTGCGGCATGCCCTCGAGCTGCTTCTTGATCTCGGCCTTCTGATCGGCCGACGGCTCGCTCTTGTGGCAGTTCGTGTTGGCGCTGAGCTTGTTGCACAGGTAGATCGATACCTCGACCTTGTCCGACCAGTAGTTGTTGGACTTGTCGACCTGCATCTTCAGCAGCACACCGGTGCCGAACAGCGCCATCGCGATCGCGACGGTGACGACGAGCGCGATGGTCATCGTGAGGTTCCTACGGAGACCGATCCAGATCTCCTGAAAAACGAACTGTACCCGCATGCCTCGCTGTCCTTGGTCGTCCGGGTGTTGGTCGTGTCGGCGCGGCGGCGCGATCTACCGAACGCCGCCGTGCGCCTGGCCGGGTCTGCTACGCCTGGCCGACGGTCGGCTCAGACGCCGCCGTACGCCTGGCCGTAGACGCCGCGCGACTGGTCGCGCACGACGCGGCCGTCCTCCAGCTCGACCACTCGCTTGCGGAACGCGTCGACGATCGCCGCGTCGTGCGTCGCCATCACGACGGTCGTGCCGGTCCGGTTGATCCGGTCGAGCACCTTCATGATGCCGATGCTGGTCGCCGGGTCGATGTTCCCCGTCGGCTCGTCGGCCAGCAGGATCATCGGCCGGTTGACGAACGCCCGCGCGATCGCGACGCGCTGCTGCTCGCCGCCGGACAGCTCGTCGGGCATCCGGTGGCCCTTGCCCTCGAGGCCGACCAGGTCGATGACCTCCGGGACCACCTTACGGATGAAGCGCCGCGGCTTGCCGATCACCTCGAGGGCGAACGCGACGTTCTCGTAGACGTTCTTGTTGGGGAGGAGCCGGAAGTCCTGGAACACGCAGCCGATGCGGCGGCGCAGGTGCGGGACCTTCCAGTTGCTCAGTCGGCTCAGATCCTTGCCGGCGACCTGGATACCGCCCTGGGTCGGCCTCTCCTCCTTGAGGATCAGGCGCAGGAACGTCGACTTGCCGGACCCGGAAGGCCCGACGAGAAAGACGAACTCGCCCTTCTCCACGGCCACGTTGACACCCTGCAGGGCCGGTCGACTCTGGTGCGAATAGACCTTGGTGACGTTATCGAAGTGGATCACGGCTGCATCACGACGTGCCAGTCTAGGGGCTGGGGGACGGCGACGACTGTCTTTTCGTCGACAGACGTCCTGCCGCGGCTTCCCGGCTTGGCGGGCCGATTGGCCAAGCAGCAGTCTAGGGGGGAGACTGGCATGGATCGTCCAACTTGGGTACACCGAGGAAAAGCAACCAGGCATCACGGACACCCGCCGCCGAAGACGGCGGGCCACCGGCCAGGAGCGCTTAGGCTGAACGGATTCCCGCCGAACGTTCAGGAAGGAGCCGGATGAGCTGCGAACATCTGATCTGCGCGCGATGCTCGGGCCCCGTCGTCGAGGGGCGCTGCCCCGCGTGCCGCGCGGCGCGGGCGGAGGTGCACCGTACCGGGCCGTTCGGCCTGTCCCCCATCGTGATCGGCGCCCTGATCCTGGCGCTGACGCTGCTGATCGCGCTCAAGCTGGGCCTGCACTGAACGGGTGGGCCGCCCCGGCCCGCCGAGCGTTGGATCACCACGGACCGCTGAGCGGTGGGTCGCCCCGGCCCGCCGCCCGGCCGCCGGTCACCGACGGGCCGAGCGCGCGGTCGGTCAGTCCTGCTCGCCGGCCTCGCGGCGGCGCATCCAGCGGATCTCGGCCTCGATGAACTCGTCGATGTCGCCGTCGAGGACCGCCGTGGGGTTGCCCGCCTCGACGCCCGTGCGCAGGTCCTTGACGATCTGGTACGGGTGCAGCACGTAGTTACGGATCTGCGTACCCCAGGAGCTCGTCGTCTCGCCGCGCAGCTCGTTCATCCGCTCGGCCTCCTCCTGCCGCTTGCGCTCCAGGAGCTTGGCCTGCAGCACCGACATCGCGGTCGCGCGGTTCTGCAGCTGGCTGCGTTCGTTCTGGCAGGAGACGACGATGCCGGTCGGCAGGTGGGTGATCCGCACCGCCGAGTCGGTGGTGTTGACGCCCTGTCCGCCGGGGCCGCTCGACCGGTAGACGTCGATGCGCAGCTCGTCCTCGGGAATGTCGACGTGGTCGGTCTGCTCCACCACCGGCACCACGTCCACGCCGGCGAACGAGGTCTGCCGGCGGCCCTGGTTGTCGTACGGGGAGATCCGGACCATGCGGTGGGTGCCGTGCTCGCCGCGCAGCGTGCCGTAGGCGTACGGCGACTTGACCGTGAAGGTCGTCGACTTGATGCCGGCCTCTTCGGCGTAGGAGGTCTCGTAGACCTCGGTGGGGTAGCCGTGGCGCTCGGCCCACCGGATGTACATCCGCTGCACCATCTGCGCGAAGTCGGCGGCGTCCACGCCGCCGGCCTGCGAGTTGATCGTGATCAGCGCCTCACGGGCGTCGTACTCCCCGGACATGAGGGTGCGGACCTCAAGCTGCTCGATCTCCTTGCGGAGCGTGCCGAGCTCCCGCTCCGCCTCGCCGCGGGTGTCGTCGTCGCCCTCCTCCGAGGCCAGCTCGAACAGCACGGCGGCGTCGTCGAGCCGGCTGCGCAGCCCCTCGACCTTGCCGAGCTCACCCTCGAGGTAGGACAGCCGCCGGGTCACCTGCTGGGCGCGGTCCTGGTCGTTCCACAGGTCGGGGTCGGCAGCCTGGTCGCGTAGCTCAGCGATGTCACGACGCATCGTGTCGAGGTCGAGGACGGTCTCGATGCCGGTGAGCATCGAGCCGAGCTCCTTCATCTCTTCAGAGGGATCCATGGCTGCCACGTTCGAAAGCCTACCCGTGCCCGTACTCTCCGCGTACGCGCTCCGTCGGTCTTCCCGACCCCGGAACCGGACCGCGCCAAGAGGCGGTCAGAGATCCCTGGCATACTCTGCCCGATAGCTGTAGCGAAGGCACGGGGTACATGAACAAGGCGGTTACGTCCACGCTCGTGGCGGTGCTCACCATCACCGCCGCCGCGGGGTGCTCGGGCAAGCCACACCGCACCGTACGGACGACCCCGGTCGCCGCCGAGAGCAGTCCCGCTCCCGAGCCGCTGACGCCGGACGTCGCGGCCAAGGCGTTCCACTCGTTCGTGAACAACGACGACGTGGCCCGGGCCAGCGGAGACGAGCGGCTCGCCCTGTGGTGGACCAGTGAGGGGCAGTCGCAGCTCACGGCCGCGGCGTTCCGCCGGGCGGTGGCCGCGGGCGACCCGGTCCCCCGCTACCGCTACGAGTCACCGGTCTTCTACGTGCCGCGCCTGTTGCTGACGGGCCCGCAGTGGTTCGTGGTGAGCGCGCGCCGGACGACCGCGGACGGCAAGGACCCCCATGCCGTGTACATGGGCTTCCTGCGGTCCAAGGCGGTCAAGCGCTGGCGGCTGAGCCTGCTCGCCGTGCTGGACGACAAGCAGAAGCAGCCGAAGATCACGGTGGACTCCGAGGGCTACGCCAAGGCTTTGGCCACCTTCGACAACGCCCTGCTGATCCCGCCACGGCTGGTGCCGTCGATCCAGGCGACGCTCGCCGAGGAGGGCCCGCAGAACGTCGCCGCCCAGGTCATGCGCGCCGGGAAGTACACCACCGGCTACTACACCGCGGACCAGAAGGCGATGAAGAACAAGAAGCAGAAGAAGGCCGGGGTGCGCGGCAGCTCCGTGTACTCCGCGACCTCCTTCCCGATCTTCCCGCTGGCGACCGCGGACGGCGGCGGGCTGGTGCTGTACGCCCTCAGCCGCGACACGGTCATCACCAAGAGCAAGAGCAAGCCCGGTCGCCTGCCGGTCCCCGATGACGCCGTGCCGTTCCTGAACTCCGGCCCCGTCAAGAACGAGATCGACGTCAGCCAGACGATGCAGTACGTCGCGGTGGTCCCGGCCAAGCCCAAGAAGGATGACGGCACCGTCAAGGCACAGATCATCGGCGCCGACGGCGGCACCGTCAAGGCGGCCGTCCCGGCCAAGTAGTCCTAGGACGCCTGGGCCGAGGACAGGTCGAACGCCTCGATCAGCGTGGTCGCGCGGCCGCGTACCGGCAGATAGGCGACGGCCCGCCAGAACCAGGCGGCCGTCACCCGGTGCCCGGTCCTGCCGTGGAGGTAGGCGCGGACGTCCGCGGGCAGCACCGTGACGTCACCGCTGCCGGTCGCCGTGTAGGTCGTCGTCCGCCGCAGCGAGTAGCTCACGATGGCCCCGCCGTCGCTGGTCCGCAGCGCGTAGACCGGATATCCGGTGGGTGACGACCGGCCCGTGACGGCCACGTCGTGGTCGCGCAGTTGCTTCTCCTGGCGGGCCGCGGCGGCCCGCCACCCGCGGGCGGTGTCACCCGGTCTGATCGTGTCGTCGTCACCGCGGTCGAGGTACGCGCCGTGCGCCGCCGGCAGCGCGGCCGGCGTGGTCGCCAGCGTGCTGGTGTCCGGGTCGACCGCGACGGCGTAGCCCTGCTCGTCCGTGGCGATCCGGGGCGGCGGGCCGTGGAAGTAGAGCCGGCTCGACAGCCGCCACGCGGATTTCGCGCTCTGCTGCGAGAACACCGCGAAGATCGGCCGTTCGGCGCCGCCGCGCCGCTCCAGCGCCGACACCGCGAACCACCGGGGCAGGCCGCGCAGCCGCGGGACGTACATCACGGGATTGCGCAGGGAGATCGCTCCGGTGCGCGGCGGCCGTCCGCCGCCGAGGCGCAGGGTGGCCTCGGCGGTGGCACCGAGCGCGTCGGTGCCCACCGCGCGCCACTCCTTCGCGTCGCCCGCCGTGACCGCCCGGTTGTAGTGGCGGACGTAGGCGGCGAGGACCTGCGCGGCCGCGTCGGCCGAGACGGCGGGGGCGGCGGTGTCACCGGCGGCGTCGCCGGCGTCGCCGTGACCGTCCTGGCACCCGGCGAGCAGGAGGATCGCCAGCACGGCCGGCGCGACACGGCGGTGACGCATGCCCGAATTCTGACATCACGGACGTACCGCCGCACGGTGGGCGGCTCCGCTAGGAGGCGGTCGCCTGGATCGCCTTGCGGTAGCTTCCGACGACCTGGGCGGCGCCCTGCGGGGGCACCACGGCGAGGTACTGGGTCAGCGCGGTCGTGTCCAGGTGCCGGCGGACCTTGCCGTTGATCAGACCGGCCAGGTCGCCGCCGTTCCCGATCAGCCCCGGCTTGGCCAGGTCGTAGCTCTCGCTCTGCCGCACGACGTACCAGACGAGGGCGCCGCCGTCGGTGGTGCGCAGCGCGAACGCCTGCTGCCGGTCCGGCCGGAAGTCGGAGGTGAGCGTCACGCCGCGGCGCTTGAGCGCGGACTCCGCCTTGACCAGCGCGTCGTGCGCCTGGGTGGTGTACGGCCCGGGCGCCATGCCGGACGTGCCGCGGGTCAGCGTGGCGGCGTGCACCGCGGCGACCTTCCCGGGCGCGGGCGCCGTCTTGCCGTCGTCGGGCGCGACCGCGGTGGCGTAGCCGTCCTTGTCCAGCGCGACGCCGGTGATCGTCGCGGCGGGGAACGGGTCGGCGGTGAGGAGCCAGGGGCCACCGGGCCGCTCCTGGGTGAAGACCAGGGCGTGCCGGGTCCTGCCGGCCGTGGCGACGACCGCGAACCACTTGGGGAACCCCGTCTCCCGGGGGATGTAGTAGGCCGGGGCGCTGTAGACGAAGGGCGCGTACTTCTCCCCGGCCGCCGTGCGCCGCCGGTACTCGGCGCGGTCCATGTCGAGCTGGGCGCCGGTCTCGACGGTGGCCAGCAGCTTCTCGTCGGACGAGCCGTTGGCCCGGTTGTTGACGGACTGATAGTGGGCGAGCAGCTGCGCGGCCCGGTCCTTGGGCACGGCGGGCGCGGCGATCGCCGGCGAGCCGCCGCACGCGGCCAAGGGCAGCAGGACGACCGTCAGGGCGGTGAGGTGTCGAAGCATGCGGACCAGATTCGCACAGTGATCATTCGGTCACTGTACGAATCCGTAAAGAATCTCCGGCTGGGGAGGACGCCCCGGCGGTCGCCCGGGGCGTCCTCCCGGGCGTCCTCCGCCGCCGGGTCAGCCGGGCAGCGTGCTGGCCGTCACGAGCGTGCGGATCGCGCGCAGCGCCACCGACAGGGTCGCGATGCCGAAGCTGTCGCTCTCCCAGATCTCCCCGAGGGTCTGTGCCGCGCGTGAGACGGCGGCGCTGTTCTTCTCGGCCCAGATCGCCAGGCGTTCCTCCGGATCCGCGCCGGGCTCGCTGGTGACCAGCACGTCGCGGGCGAGGGCCGCGTGCGCGGCGTACAGGTCGTCGCGCAGCGCCGATCGGGCCATCGACTGCCAGCGGTCGTCGCGCGGCAGCGCGATGACGCGCTCGCGCAGCCGGGCGATCTGCAGGCGGTCGGCCAGGTCGAAGTAGACCTCGGCGGCCTCCTCGAGCGAACGTCCCGTGCTGGTCGCGATCTCCACCAGGTCGAAGGTGGAGTAGGCGGGCACCATGATCGCGACCTGCTCGGCCAGTTCGCCCGGCACCCCGTCCTCGGCGAAGCGGTCGCGCCGCTCCTCGAAGCCCTCCAGGTCCCGGCCGATGAGCAGCTTCGGCAACTGCGGCGCGAGGATGGCCGCGCCCCCGGCGAAGAAGTCGACCGTCTCCTTCAGGTCGAACGGCATCCGCCGGTTGTGCAGCAGCCAGCGGGCGCCGCGTTCGGTCAGCTTGCGCGCCTCGAGGCGCATCCGGATCTGCGTGGCGGTGTCGACCTGGGATTCCAGGGCGTCCACCGAGCCCCAGAACCGCGGCATGTCGAACACCGCGCGCGCCACCAGGTAGGCGCGGGCGATGTCGGAGGAGGAGGCGCCGGTCTCCTCGTTCATCCGGAACGCGAACGTCGTGCCGCTGTTGTTGACCAGGCTGTTCACGACGGACGTGGAGATGATCTCCCGGCGCAGCGGGTGCCGGTCCATGTAGTCCCGGAACCGCTCCCGCAGCGGCGTGGGGAAGTACTCCACGAGCCGGGTGGCCAGGTGCGGGTCGTCCGGCAGGTCGGAGGCCCGGATCTCCTCCTCCAGCGTCAGCTTGCTGTAGGCGAGGAGCGTGGCGAACTCCGGGCCGGTGAGGCCGAGGCCCGCCTGCCGCCGCTCGGCGAGGGCCTTGTCGTCGGGCAGGTCCTCCAGCCGCCGCTTCAGCTTGCCGTCCCGCTCGAGCTTGCGCATGTGGCGCGCGTGCACGTGCAGCATGGACGAGGCCTGCCTGCGGGCGGCGGCGAGCACGACGTTCTGCTGGTAGTTGTCGCGCAGCACCAGGTCGGCGACCTCGTCGGTCATCTGGAGGAACAGCGCGTCCCGCTGCTTGCGGGTCAGCTCGCCGTCGCGGACGACCTGGTCGAGCAGGATCTTGATGTTGACCTCGTGGTCGGAGGTGTCCACCCCGGCGGAGTTGTCGATGAAGTCGGTGTTCACCAGTCCGCCGCCGAGGGAGAACTCGATCCGGGCGCGCTGGGTGAGACCCAGGTTGCCGCCCTCGCCGATCACCTTGCAGCGCAGCTCGGTGGCGTCGGCGCGCAGCCCGTCGTTGGCCCGGTCGCCGACGTCGGCGTTGTTCTCGGCCGTGGCCTTGACGTACGTGCCGATGCCGCCGTTCCAGAGCAGGTCGACGGGGGCGCACAGGATCGCGTGGATCAGCTCGTGCGGGGTCATCGCCACGATGCCGTCGTCGATGCCGAGCGCCTCGCGCACTTGCGGGGTGATCGAGATCTTCTTGGCGGTGCGCGGGTGCACGCCGCCGCCCTTGGAGATCAGCGAGGTGTCGTAGTCGGCCCAGGAGCTGCGCGGCAGCGCGAACATCCGCGTGCGCTCCTGGAACGACGTCGCCGGGTCGGGGTCCGGGTCGAGGAAGATGTGCCGGTGGTCGAACGCGGCGACCAGCTTGATGTGCTCGGACAGCAGCATGCCGTTGCCGAACACGTCACCGGACATGTCGCCGATGCCGACGACGGTGAAGTCCTCGTTCTGGACGTCCACGCCGAGGCCGCGGAAGTGGTACTTCACCGACTCCCACGCGCCGCGCGCGGTGATGCCCATCGCCTTGTGGTCGTAGCCGACCGAGCCGCCGGAGGCGAACGCGTCGCCCAGCCAGAAGCCGTATGACGCGGCGACCTGGTTGGCGATGTCGGAGAACGTCGCGGTGCCCTTGTCGGCGGCCACGACGAGGTAGGTGTCGTCCCCGTCGTGCCGGACGACGTCCGGCGCCGGAACGACGTGCATCTGGCCGGCCCCCTTACGGGCGCCCGCCCCCGCCTCTCCCCCGACGAGGTTGTCGGTGATGTCCAGCAGGCCGCTGATGAACTGCTTGTACGACGCGACGCCCTCGGCGAGGAACGCCTCACGGTCGCTCGGGTCCGGCAGTTGCTTGCAGACGAACCCGCCCTTGGCGCCCGCCGGGACGATGACGGTGTTCTTCACCGCCTGCGCCTTGACCAGGCCGAGGATCTCGGTGCGGAAGTCCTCCTTGCGGTCGGACCAGCGCAGCCCGCCGCGGGCCACCGACCCGAACCGCAGGTGCACGCCCTCCAGGCGCGGCGAGTACACGAAGATCTCGAACTTCGGCCGCGGCTGCGGCAGATCCGGGATCGCCGCGGGGTCGAACTTCAGCGACAGGTACGGCTTCGGCCTGCCGTCGGCGGTCCGCTGGTAGTGGTTGGTGCGCAGCGTGGCGCGGATCATCGCCAGGTAGCTGCGGAGGATGCGGTCCTCATCCAGGCTGGAGACCGCGTCGAGCGCGCCCTCGATCTCCTCGGTGATGGCCGCGGCGAGCTCCTCGTGGGCGGCGCGGGACCGGTCGTCGCCGGCGTGGTTGAGCCGCGGGTCCAGCCGCGCCTCGAACAGCCGGACCAGGAGGCGGGCGACGCGCGGGTTGGCGACGAGCACCTCCTCGATGTACCGCTCGCTGAAGGTGGTCCGGGTCTGCCGCAGGTAGCGGGCGTACGCGCGCAGCACCATGGCGGACCGCCAGTCCAGCCCCGCGCGCAGCACCAGCGCGTTGAACCGGTCGCTCTCCACCTTGCCGTCCCAGAGCGCCTGGAAGGCCTCTTGGAAGAGTTCCTTGACCTCGGTCTCGTGCACGTCGGGCGACGGGTCGTACCGCAGGCCCAGGTCGTAGATCCACGACTCCCGCCCGTCGGCCCGGGCGATCTCGTACGGCCGCTCGTCGATGACCTCGACGCCCATCTCCTGCAGCAGCGGCAGGATCTGGGACAGCGAGATCGGCGGGCCGAGCCGGTAGATCTTCAGGCGGCGCTCGCCGGCCTGCGCGTCGTACGGCTCGTACAGGTTGATCGAGATCTCACCGGGCTCGGAGAGCGCCTCCAGCCGGGTGAGGTCGGCGCACGCCGTCCGGGCGGGGAAGTCGGCCTTGTAGCCCTCCGGGAACGCCTCGGTGTAGCGCCGGGTGAGCGCGCTCGCCTGCTCCTCGCCGCACTGCTGGACGATCGCCTCGGCGAGGTCGTCGGTCCACGACCGGGTCGCGGCGATCAGGCGCCGCTCCAGCTCGGCCGGGTCCACCTGGGGCAGCGGGCGGCCCCGCTCCCCGCGGACGACGACGTGCAGCCGGGCGAGGATCGAGTCGCCGACCATCGCGCTGTAGTCGACGGAGACGCCGTCGTACGCCCGCAGCAGGATCTCCTGGATGCGCAGCCGGATCTGCGTGGTGTACCGGTCGCGGGGCAGGAAGACCAGGCACGACATGTACCGGCCGTACTCGTCCTTGCGGACGAACAGCTTGAGCTGCTTGCGCTCCCGCAGCCGCAGCACGCCGAGCGCGATCGGCAGCAGCTCGTCGACGGAGATCTGGAAGAGGTCGTCGCGGGGGTAGGTCTCGAGGATCTCGATGAGGTCCTTGCCGTCGTAGCTGTCGGCGGCGAGCCCGGCGCGGTACAGGACCTCCTCCACCTTGTGCCGCAGCACCGGGATGTGCTCGATGCTCTCGCTGTAGGCGGTGTGGGTGAACAGCCCGAGGAAGCGCCGCTCGCCGACGACCTCCCCGCCGTCGCCGAACTTCTTGACCCCCACGTAGTCCAGGTACGCGGAGCGGTGCACGGTCGCGCGGGAGTTCGCCTTGGTGAGGATCAGCAGCTGCGGCTCCCGCGCCTTCGACCGCACCTGCTGCGGCAGGGACGCGAAGCTCGTCGACTCCGCCTGGTCGGACCGCAGGATGCCCAGGCCGGTGCCGGGGATCGCGCGCAACTGCTCGCCGTCCGGGCCGTCCTCCAGCTTGTACTCGCGGTAGCCGAGGAAGGTGAAGTGGTCGTCGGCCAGCCAGTCCAGCAGCTCGACGCCGTCGATGATCTCCCGGTCCGGCAGCGGCGGCCGCTTCTCGTTCACCTCGACCGCGATCGCGCCCGCCAGCGCGCGCATCTTCTGCTCGTCCTCGACGGCGGCGCGTACGTCGCCCAGCACCCGCCGCAGGTCGGCCTCGAGCTCGTCCAGCAGCACGCGATCACTCTGCCGGTCGATCTCGATGTGGATCCAGGACTCCTCCAGCACGAGGCCGTCGCCCTCGCCGACCGTCTGGAGGCTCCCGGTCACGTCACGGGTGACCTTCAACTGCGGGTGAACGATCAGGTGCGTCGCGAGCCGGTGCCGGTTGAGCTCCATGACCACCGAGTCGACGAGGTAGGGCATGTCGTCGGTGACCACCTGCACGACGCTGTGCCCGGGATCCCAGCCGTACTCCTCGATCGTCGGCGTGAACGCGCGCACCATGGCGCGTCCCTGCGGCCGCTCCTCGCCGAGGTGCCGGTGCACCATCGCCGGGCCGCACACGTCCACCGGGTCGCGGTCCAGCAGGTCCTCCGGCGCGACATGACGGTAGTACAGCCGGAGATAGCCGAGGGTGTCCCCGGCGTCCTGCCGCACCCCCGGCGTGTGCGTGCACGCCTGCGCCGCACGGACCAGCAGTTCGTCCTTGGCGTCGTCGAGTCCACCGGTGCCGTTGACGTTGGCACTCGCGCTCATGCGCCCTCGCCCCTCATCTCAAGTCTCCCTCAGTACCTTCAAGAATCCAGTGCTTCACGCGGTCTCGGACGGCGACCGTTGTTCCCGCCATGGCCTGTCGAGAACTTTTCGGCCACAGCGGCGGTGATCCCGTGGGTCGGTCCGCCGTGCGCGCCGCAGCGCCACCGATCTCGTCGGATTCGAGAAGATCTTCGGCGAGTCGCCAGAGGTCGTCACGACGATCACGATCGTGCGTCGTCACCGGAGAGCGCCTGCGTCCGGCGTCCCCGGTGGGCGGACTCTGCTTTCGCGGAAGGATTACGAAACTACGCCCGGGCATGCGGGATCGGTGTCCGGACACGCCGGAACCGAACGCGGCCGCACCACGCCGTTGTGGTGTTGTGCTCACGGCGGCCAGGTTAACGCGAAAACGAGGATTGTCCGACCCGAA
This sequence comes from Actinoallomurus sp. NPDC052274, assembly GCF_040679475.1. Classification (NCBI taxonomy): domain Bacteria; kingdom Bacillati; phylum Actinomycetota; class Actinomycetes; order Streptosporangiales; family Thermomonosporaceae; genus Actinoallomurus; species Actinoallomurus sp. NPDC052274. Next base: position 46,891 of record NZ_JBFAUT010000009.1, on the reverse strand, counting down.
TGAGACCCGGTCACTCGCCTCCGGTGCTGGTGGCGGCCCCGGAGTGGGCACCGGGCGCGGTCTGGGCGTTCGTGCCCTGATCGGTCGATCCGGTCCCCGTGCCGCTGCCGCCCGTCCCGGTACCGGTGCCGGTGCCGGACCCCGTGCCCGTGCCCGTTCCGGTGCCGGTCCCGGTACCCGGGCTGCTCGAGCCGGTCGAGTGCGTCGGGCTGGCCGAATGCGTCGGGGTGCTGGAGGTGTGGGTCGGGGTGGGCGAGTACGTCGGCGTCGGCGAGTACGTCGGCGTGGGCGAGTAGGTCGGGGTCGGCGAGTACGTCGGCGTGGGCGACCGGTCCGACCGGGTCGAGGAGGGCGTGTCGACCGGCACGCCGGCGTTGCCCTGCCTGGTCGCGGAGGGGGACACGTGGCTCTGCGTGCCGTTCGGGTTGTACCCGGTGTTCTGCCCGGAGCGGTCGGCCGCGTTGGAGGTCAGGACCAGACCGATCACGACCGCCGCGGCCGCGACGACCGCGGCTCCGGCGGCGGCGAGCCGCCGGCGGCCCCGGGACATCGTCGACCATCCGCCGGGACCGGCCGGTTCGGCGCCGGCCACGGGCGGGAGGAGCGACGAGATCCCCTCGCTGTGGACGGGCGGGACCGGCGAGGTCGGCTGCCCCGATACGGGCGGCAGGGCCGGCGACGTGGCCTCGTCCGCGTGATGGGACCCGGACTGCGCCGCGCGGTAGGACGCGGGCTCCTCCGCGCGGTGGGCGGGCGGCCGGACCGCCGTGACGGGGTACTTGTGGGCGGCGGCGCCCAGGCGCGGCGTCCCGGCGAGGGCCGTGCCGCCGGGCGGGGTCCGCTGGGCGGCGACCGTGGCCGCGTGCTCCAGCAGGTCGGCGGGGACCGTCAGGGGGCCCGCGTCGACGGCGACCGGCGGCAGCACCTCGGTCGGGGAGGGCTGCTGCCGCTGGGCCTCGCCACCGCCGCCGAGCAGGCGCAGCAGGAGGGCGTTGGCGGTGAGCCGCCGGTCGGGGTCCTTCTCCAGGGCGCCGGTCACGAGCGCGCGCAGCCCGTCGGGCAGGTCGCCGATCCGGGGCTCCTCGGACAGGATCCGGCTGACCACCGCGGAGATCGAGTCGCTGCCGAACGGCGGAGTCCCGGTGGCCGCGAAGACCATCGTGGCGGCCCACGCGAAGATGTCGACGGCCGGCCCGACCGTCTCGCCGCGGATCTGCTCCGGAGCCATGTAGGCGGGGGTGCCGACGACCCGGCTGGAGACCGTCGAGGCCCCGTCCAGCGCCCGCGCGATACCGAAGTCGATCACCCGTGGGCCGTCGGGCCCGAGCAGCACGTTGTGCGGCTTCAGATCACGGTGCACGACGCCCGCCTGGTGGATCGCGACGAGCGCGGTGACCGTGCCGATCGCGAGCCGCTCCAGCGCGGCGCCGCCGATCGGCCCGCTCTCCTTGATCACGTCGTACAGCGAACGCCCGGGGACGTACTCGCTGACGATGTAGGGGCGGTCCCCCGCGACGTCGGCGTCGAGCACCTGCGCGGTGCAGAACCGCGCCACCCGCTTGGCGGCGGTCACCTCGCGCTCGAAGCGGACCCGCGCCTTGGCGTCCTCGGCCAGCTCGGCGTGCAGCAGCTTGATCGCGACCCGCGCGCCCTCCGGAGATCTGCCCAGGAAGACGGCGCCCTGGCCGCCTCTCCCCAGCCGACCGACGACCTCGTAGTCCCCCAGCCGCCTCGGATCACCTGGCTGCAGGGGATTCCCGTTCTGGTCCACCGCAGTCCGGTCCATTGCCGACCGCATCCCTTCCGTCGCTCCCCGCCGACCGTCCCCACGGTCGGGCATATCGGTTGAGACGCGGTCGAAGTCCCGCTGGTTCGGTCGGCCGGCCAGGGCGTCGATCAATCCCCTGCCGGCGCGCCGATCGGAGCATGGGCGACGAACCGCATCTGCCGAACATATCCCCACCGACTCCGCGTTCCCAGAGCGCGTCGCGCCAGGTGACGGACATGTCCCGTATGAGAGACGCGTCCGGCCCCGGATCAGGAATCCGGGGTGAAGTGGCGCAGTACCTCGGGGTTGGCCATCGCGTCCGGATTCGCCGCCTTGTCGATGGGCGTGCCAAGCAAGATCTTACGGACTGGAACCTCGAGCTTCTTACCGGACAGGGTGCGCGGCACGCCCGGCACCACCCGGATCTCGTCGGGGACGTGCCGGGGGGACAGCGTCGACCGCAGGGCGGCGCGGATCCGGCCGACCAGGTCGTCGGACAGGGCGACCCCCTCGGCGAGCTGGACGTACAGCAGCAGCCGGCCCTCCGCGCCGAGCTGCCCGGTGTCGACGACCAGGGAGTCGGCGATCTCGTCGAACCCCTCGACGACGCGGTAGAAGTCGGCGGTGCCCATGCGGACGCCCCCACGGTTGAGGGTCGAGTCGGACCGCCCGTAGATCACGCAGCCGCCGTCGGGCAGCACCTTGATCCAGTCGCCGTGCCGCCAGATGCCGGGGTACACCCCGAAGTAGGAGTCGCGGTAGCGCTCGCCGCCCTCGTCGTTCCAGAAGTAGATCGGCATGGACGGCATCGGCTCGGTGAGCACCAGCTCCCCGACCTCGCCGATGACCGGCTCGCCCTTCTCGTCGTACGCCTCGATCTTGGCGCCGAGCCCGCGGCACTGGATGACGCCCGCGCGCAGCGGCAGCAGCACGCACGGCCCGACGAACCCGGTGGCCACGTCGGTGCCGCCGGAGAACGAGCCGACCAGCAGGTCCCGGCCGACGTGGTCGTACAGCCAGCCGAAGCCCTCCGGGGGCAGCGGCGAACCGGTCGAGCCGATGCCGCGGATCCGGGACAGGTCGTACGCCCGGCCGGGGTCGAGACCCGCCTTCATCGACGCGAGGACGTACGGCGCGCCGACCCCGAAGTAGGTCACCCCGGCCTCGGCGGCCAGCCGCCACAGCGTGTCGCCGCCGGGCGCGCCGTCGTACAGCACGATCGTCGCGCCGACGAGCAGGCCGCCGATGAGGTAGTTCCACATCATCCAGCCGGTGGTCGTGTACCAGAAGAACACGTCACCGGGGCCGAGGTCCTGGTGGAAACTGAGGGCCTTGAGGTGCTCCAGCACGATTCCGCCGTGGCCGTGCACGATCGGCTTGGGCAGGCCCGTGGTGCCCGAGGAGTACAGGATCCACAGCGGATGGTCGAAGGGCACCTCCTCGAAGGCGAGCGGCTCTCCGGAGCGCCGCAGCTCGGCGTACCGGAGCGCGCGCCTCTCCCCGCTCGCGGAAGCGTCGCGCCCCTCCCCGATCGCGGAAGCGTCGCGGCCCTCCCCGATCGCGGGGGCGTCGAGGTCGAGGTACGGGATCGTGACCGTGGCCGTCAGCGTGGGCAGGGCCGCCTGGATGTCCCGGACCACCTCGGACCGGTCGAACCGCTTGCCGTTGTAGGCGTAGCCGTCCACCGCGATCAGCACCTTGGGCTCGATCTGGGTGAACCGGTCGATCACGCTCGGCGCGCCGAAGTCCGGCGAGCACGACGACCAGATCGCGCCCAGGGACGCGGTCGCCAGGAAGGCGACCAGGGCCTCGGGGATGTTCGGGACGTACGCCGCGACGCGATCTCCGCGGCCGACGCCGAGCGCCCGCAGCCCGGCGCGCACCTCGGCGACCTCGGCGGCGAGCTCCCGGTAGGTCAGCGTCCGCGAGCGGGACGGGCCGGAGCCGTCGTCGGCCTCCGTCCGGAAGATCACCGCGGTGGCGTCAGGGTCCTCCTCGGCCCGCCGCAGCATGTTCCGGGCGTGGTTGAGCGTCGCGCCGGGGAACCAGCGGGCGTCCGGCATCTCGGCGCGCTCCAGCGCGGGTCCGTCGCCCCGGTCGCCCAGCACGCCGAAGTAGGACCAGATCGCGTCCCAGAAGGCGCCGACCTCGGTTACGGACCAGTGCCACAGCTCGTCATGGGAGCCGAACCCCCGCTCTTCCATGAACCGGGCGACACGGGCGGTCCGGCGGACCTCCTCGGACGGCTCCCACAACAGGTCACCCTCGGCAACGGGCACGGCACGGCCTCCTCACGTTCTTGAGGAACCCAGCATTCACGGGGGCGGCCACCGATCGCAATGCCGGGTCCCCACCCGGCTCGTCCGTCACTCGTGTGGCGTCGCGGTGAGCTCCTCGATCGCGGCGACGACCGCGTCGGTCTCGGCGAGGCTCGGCAGCACGGCGTCCGCGCCCGCGCCGCGCAGCTCCGCCTGGGTGGCCGTGCCCGTCGCGACCGCGATCGACTTCGCGCGGGCGATCTTCGCCGCCTGCACGTCGCGCGGGGAGTCGGCCACGAGCACGGTCGCGGCCTCGGCGATCACGCCGCGGTACCGCTCCCCCGCACGGGTGCGGGCCAGCTCGACCAGTGCCGCCTTGGGATAGGTCTCCGAGCCGTACCCGCCGACCTCGAAGTCGAGGTACTTGGCCAGGCCGAGCGCCTTGAGCTTGGTGACGGCGTTCGGCCGGATGGAGCCGGTCAGCACCGACTGGACGACGTCGCGTCGCCGGGCCACCGCCGCGAGGACCTCACGGGCGCCGGGCAGCACCCGCCCCTCCTTGCGGACCGCCCCTTTGCGCGCGGAGAAGGCGTCGGCCAGGGCGGCCGTGAACTCCGGCAGGTGCTCCTCGGTCGGGGCGACGTCGTTGAACGCCAGGGTCTCGAAGATGATCTCCGACTCGGTGCGCCCGGCGGTCGGCGCGAGCCGGACGAGCGGCCGCCCGGTGACGCGTTCGAACGCCTCGGCGTACGCCTCCCGGGTCACCTTGCCGACGTCGACCAGCGTGTGATCGACGTTCCACAGCACCAGACGAGGCATCACGGTCTCCTGCACGGAGTGAACACGGGGGCCGGTCAATCGTGGAGGGTCCCGGCCCGTCCGCGCAAACCCGGCCGCTCGGGGTGCCGGAAGACGTCAGGGCGTCAGGGCGTCAGGGCGTCAGGGCGTCAGGAGAAGCGGCCCGTGGTGGCCCGGATCTCGCCGATCACCTCGAGCGGGATCGTCCCGCCGATCGGCTCGGTGAACCGGCCCAGGAACGTGTGGATGGTCATCCGGCCGCGCGGCGGCCGGTCCGCCGGGGTCTCCACGACGACGCGCACGGTCCGGGTCTCGCCGGGGTCCAGCCGCTGGAAGATGCACTCGACCCGCCCGACTCCCGAGCACGCCGGGTCGCTGACGGACACGACGGAGAGCCGGTCGTCCATGCCGGGCGCGGCGACCTTGACGCTGCGCGCGACGACGTGCCGGATGGTCTCCGGGCCGGCGTTGGTCACGCTGAAGCCGTAGACGGCGCGGTGGCCCGGGACGAGCCGGTGGCCGGCCTCGGGCGCCAGCGACGGGTCGGCGCGGACGGAGAGGTGCGAAAGGTCGGCGTCGCCCTCCGCGTCGACGACGCGGGCGGGCCGCGGTTCGGGCACGGTGAGCGCCTTGACCGCGAATCCGGCCGCCGCCGCGCAGCCGACGACGGCGGCCAATGACGTCAGACGCCGCACACAGCCCCCCGGTCCGTCCTCGGCGCGTCAGGCATCCTGCCTGGTCACAGGCAAGATTACTCGCCAGGGGACGCGAAGGCGATCACCCCATGTGCGGGTACCGGTGGTCGGTCGGCGGCGCGAAGGTCTCCTTGACCGCGCGGGTGCTCACCCACCGGGTCAGGTTGAAGATCGAGCCGGCCTTGTCGTTGGTGCCGCTGGCCCGCGAGCCGCCGAAGGGCTGCTGCCCGACGACCGCGCCCGTCGGCTTGTCGTTGACGTAGAAGTTGCCCGCGGCGAACCGCAGCTTCTCCGACGCCTCCGCGATGGCCCGGCGGTCCTGGGCGATGATCGATCCGGTGAGGGCGTACGGCGCGGCGCTCTCCATCTGGGTGAGCACCCGGTCGTAGTCGGCGTCGTCGTAGACGTGCACGCCGAGGATCGGGCCGAAGTACTCCGTGGTGAAGATCTCGTCCTCCGGGTCGGCGCTCCGCAGCACCGTGGGCTGGACGAAGTAGCCCTCGGAGTCGGCGAGGCCGCCGCCGACGAGGACGTCGATGGCGTCGTGGGAGCGGGCGCGCTCGATCGCGGCCCGGTGCTTGGCGAACGCCCGGTCGTCGATCACGGCGCCCATGAAGACCGACAGGTCCTCGGCGACGTCGCCCATGGTCAGGGACTCGACCGTGCCGAGGAAGTCGTCCCGCATGGTGTTCCACACCGAGCGCGGGACGTACGCCCGGGAGGCGGCGGAGCACTTCTGGCCCTGGTACTCGAACGCGCCGCGGATCAGCGCGGTGGCGAGCACCCGCGGGTCTGCCGACGCGTGGGCGACGACGAAGTCCTTGCCGCCGGTCTCGCCGACGAGCCGGGGGTAGGTGCGGTAGCCGGCGATGTTCTCGCCGACGGTGCGCCACAGGTGCTGGAAGGTCGCGGTCGAGCCGGTGAAGTGGATGCCGGCCAGGTCCGGGTGCCGCAGCGCGACGTTCGAGACCGCCTCGCCGTTGCCGGTGACCAGGTTGATCACGCCGGGCGGCAGGCCGGCCGCCTCGAGCAGGCGCATCGTGAAGTGCGCGGCGAACGCCTGCGTCGGCGAGGGCTTCCAGACGACGACGTTGCCCATGAGGGCGGCGGAGGTGGGGAGGTTCCCGGCGATCGCCGTGAAGTTGAACGGCGTGATCGCGAGGACGAAGCCCTCCAGCGGCCGGTACTCCGAGCGGTTCCACACACCGGGCGAGCTGATCGGCTGCTGGGCGAGGAGCTCCCGGGCGAAGGAGACGTTGAAGCGGAGGAAGTCGATGAACTCGCAGGCCGCGTCGATCTCCGCCTGCTGCACGGACTTGGACTGGCCGAGGATGGTGGCGGCGTTGAGGGTGTTACGCCACGGGCCGGACAGCAGGTCGGCGGCCTTGAGGAAGATCGCAGCACGGTCGTCGAACGACAGCGCCCGCCAGCCCGGCGCGGCCTGCCGCGCGGCGTCGATGGCCGCGCGCACGTCGTCGTCGGTCGCCTCCCGGGCCTGGCCGAGGACGTGCCGGTGCTTGTGCGGCTGCACCGTGTCGATCGGCCGCCCGCCGCCGAGCCGCTGCTCGCCTCCGATGGTCATCGTGAGGTCGATCCGCTCGCCGGCGAGCTCCTTGATCTTCGCCTCGAGGCCGGTCCGGTCCTGGCCGCCGGGGGCGTACGCCTTGACCGGCTCGTTCACGGGGGCCGGTACGTTCGTGACAGCGTCCATGAGAGATCTCCCCGCAGTTCGTGACAGCGTCGTCATGATGATCCGGGTGAGGATCGTGGTCGCGTCCCCTCGTGAGGACCGCGCAGGTCAAATGTATGCGGAGATCTCGGCGAGCCGATCCACCACCGGGACCCCGAAACGGGCCAGATCCGCCCGCGCCTGCGTTCCCCCGGCGTACAGGATCGCGCGCGCCCCCGCGTGCCGCGCCGCCGCCGCGTCGTCGACGTTGTCCCCGACCGCCACGACCTCGGCCGGGTCGACCCCCAGCCGGGACAGGTGCCGGACCATGAACTCCGCCTTCGACCCGCCGGACTGCCCCGGCCGCAGGCCGTCGACCAGGCGGAAGATCTCGCCGATGCCGTGCTCGCGGACCGCGACGGTCAGCCGGTCGTGGTGCCACATCGACAGCAGGGACTGGGTGTGCCCGGCGTCGGCCAGCGCGTCCATCGCGTGCCGGGCGTCCGCCGCGAGCCGGCAGCGCTCCATCAGCCGGTGGTAGGAGTCGTGGAACGCCGCGTCGAGCCGCTCCCACTCGCCCTCTTCCAGCGCGCGGCCCAGGAGACGCTCGTAGCAGGCCCAGATCGGACGCGCGTAGATCGCCTGGAACCCCGCCACATCCATCACCGGCAGGCCGTACGACGCGAAGACCTCGTTGGTCGCCTCCACGGTCGCGTCGATATCGTCGAAGAGCGTGCCGTTCCAGTCCCACACGATGTGCGTCATAGCCAATCGAGCATAGGTCAGAACGCTCGTCGGCTGAAAGCGTCACGGGGACAGGTCGCGCAACTCCTGGGTGGCGTACCACATGAGGTCGTGCCCGGCGGCGCCGTCGACGGTGAACTTCGCGTCGTCGTCACCGGCGTCCGCGGCCTCGATCGCGCCGCGCGCCGCGCGGACGTCGGGCTCGGCCTCGGCGTCGTCGACGTGCCCGGACACGATCCGGTTGAACGGGATCGGCTCCGACACGCGGACGAGGGCCCGCTCGTCGGCGTCGACGAGGTCGCCGACGGCGAAGGTCACGGCCTTGTCGGGCACCTCGGCGGCGATGACGACCCGGCGGGACGGCGCCTCCGGATCGGCGGCGAGCAGCCGGAGGGACGCCTTCGCGGCGTCCGACATCGCGGCGTACTCGAGCTCCTCCAGGTCCGCGGAGGCGTACCACTCGCGCAGCGCCGGCGTCACGGCGTAGGCGGTCAGCGGCACCGGCCCGGCCTCGCGGTCACGCAGGATCCGGGCCAGGCCGCCGAGTGTGGACGGTAGATAAACGCGCATGGTCCTGGAGAGTGTGCCAGTCCCGGAGCGCCGACGCGCGCCCTATCCGCACCGACACCCCGATCGGCCCGCCGTCAGGCGAGCTGGACGCCCAGCAGTGCCTCCAGGCGGGCGACCGTGCTCGTGCTGTCGACGTAGTGCACACCGGTGATGCCGAGCTCCTCGGCGGCGCGCACGTTGTGCTCGATGTCGTCGACGAACGCGCACTCCTCCGGCGACAGCCCGATCAGCTCCAGGGCGTGGTGGAAGATCGCCGGGTCCGGCTTGCGCAGCCTGACCTCGGAGGAGATCACGACCGCGTCGAACAGCTCGGCGAACAGCTCCCGCGGATAGGTGTTGCCCCAGGAGTTGGACAGCAGGCACGTACGGACGCCGGCGCCCTTCGCCCGGCGCAGCGCGTCGTACATCGGCTCGACCGGCTCGAACGCGTGGAACATCCTGGTCAGCAGCCCGTCGGCGGCCACCGGAGTGCCGGTCCGGGTGCGCAGCCGCTCGGCCAGCAGGCGTTCGAACTCCGCCGGGCTCAGCGACCCGTCCTCCAGCCCGTGGATCGGGTTGACGCCGTCACCGGCGTACGCCTGGCTCACCCACTCCTTCATCACCAGCTTGTAGACCTCGGCGTCGATGTCGTCCACCTCGATCCACGCCGTGATCGCTTCCTTCAGCGGCGTGGTGAGCACGCCGCCCCAGTCGGTGATGAGCCCGCGAACCGTCACGAAGCCGATCGTAAGCCACCACCCCCCCGAGAACCGAACGCCGTTCTACGCGACGGCACCACCGGCCACGCACCTGTCAGCGGGGTGGCACCCCACTCGATGACCGCCGCAGGCACGGCGACGACCGCCACGCTTCGGCCACCGATGAGCCCCTGCACCTGCCGACCACGGGATCAGGTCCTGCCGGCGACCGCAGCGTACGGAATGCTCGGCAATGGCCTGCCCAAAAGGGATCGGAGCGCACATACCGGCACCGCAGAGAGCGCTTTTCCGAGCAGGTGACGATGCTCACGGCCACCCACGGCCCGGTGGTCGAGACGGCGTTCCGGCGCTGGCGGAGGCAGTCGCCGCCGGGCATCGAGGCCGAGACCCTCGCCCACGTGCTCCCCCGGTACGGCTGGGACTTCGAGGCCGATGGACGGGCCCGCGAGAAGATCCGCGGGGCGGCGGCGTACGCGCTGGTTCCCGAGGAGAGTCCCGCGTCGACCGAGGAGGACTGCCCGTGGTGCGGCGGCCCGCTGTGGGTGCTCCTCGACGTCCACACCGCCGGCCCACGCGTCGCCGCCGCGCTCGCGCACACCGGTTGGCAAGGTCGGCTGCGGATCGTCGCCTGCTTCCTCTGCTGCATCTACCCGAGGGCCTCCTTCGCGGAGGTGACCCCGGACGGCGGCACCGCCTGGTCCGCGCACACCGTCCGGCCCGGTTACCTGGACGGCCAGAAGCTGGAGAAGGCGAACCCGCCCCCGGTACGCCTGACGGTCGGGGAACGGCGACCCGACCGGTACCTGGGCGACCCGACCCTCGGCGGGGAACCCGACTGGGTCCAGGACCCGGACTACCCGGCCTGCCCCGCCTGCGGAAAGGTCATGAACTACGTCGGCGGCGTCGTCGGAACGGTCATCCGCGAATACGTCGACTGCAGCTTCTGCCTCTTCCTGCACGCCCCCTGCGGCCTGTCCGCCGTAGTCACCCAGACCACCTGAAGTCCCGCTCTAGCCCTCGCGAGCAGCGGCGGCCTGAGGTACGGCGGCGACCTCAACGCACTGGCCGCCTGTGGTGCCACTGTGGCTGCTCTTGCGCCACACCGCAGCGATTTCGACACACTGTCCACCCGTGGGGCCGCTGTGGCTGCTCTTGCGCCATGAACCGGTGGGCAGATCCAGGATTTTCATAGGTCCTCCCAGATAGTGCGAAGTAAAGTCAGTGAGTCTTCTACCGATATGGCTCCACCTCTGATCATATTGAAGCTTAGTTCGTGATCCCGAACTTTGTCGGGCGTATCGATCACTTGGCCTTCAGCGTGGCCCTCGACGTACACGAGATCCGGGCCGTCGTCGAAGCTCAACATGGTGAACGACCCCATGAATCCGAGGTATGCACCCGTCTTGCTAGGTACGACCTGGACAGTGATGTTCGGCTCCTGGGCATATTCGATCAAGCGGCTGATCTGCTCTTTGCGAGTCTCCTCGTCCCCCCCGGTCGACGCAGAGCCCACTCGTCGAGAATGAAGATGATCTGGGGCGGGTTCTCGCGGGCGAGGATCTGCTGCCGCTCCATGCGTGTGCCGACCAGCCGTTCGACGACCTCGGATTTCCGGCCCGCCTTAAGCACCTCATAGGCGTACCGGGGCGTCTGGAGGAGGCCCGTGATGGCCATGTTCTCGAAGATGTACATGATGGTTGCCTTGGCTTCCAGCTCGATGAACCCGGAGAAGCCCGGGGGGAGCGCGGCGTGCTTGCCAGCGCGCCGGACCTCGACCCACATGCGGTGGAAGGTCTCGGGGGTCTTGAAGTAGGTGTCGAGGTCTTCGGAGGTCGCCTCCGATGGTGCGCGGAGGCCGGTCTCGAGCTTCTCGATCCACTGCGGTGTGCAGCCCAGTGCATTGGCCAGAGCCTGACGGGAGAGTTTCGCCGCTTCGCGGTGGCCGCGTAGCACCGCGCCGAACGCTCGAACGAGGGGGTCTCGGGTCAGCGCGCCGTTCGCCATGGCGAGTCCTTTCGGGGGGCCACGTGTGACGTGGGGTGATGCCGGCCTGTAGCTCAAAGTAACTCAGCGTGTGAGCCTGGTCACTGGAAAACGGCAGGCGATTAAAAGGGAATAAGTCGTGAAACCGTACACAGCGGAAGACATTTACGCGTACGCGAAGTGGCTGACCCAGGAATGCCAGGCGGCGGGGCTCAACGCCGAACAGTACGGGGCGGAAATCCTCATCCACGGGGCGAACAATCACCTCAGCGAGAGGATCATCTGTAGACCCGATGACCAGAACCACATCCGCTGGCACTGGTCCTGGGGCGTCCCCATCGGCCACGTCAACGACTCGGCCCGGCTCCTCGCCGTCGACGACATCGAGGAACTGATCCGGGTGATCAGCAAGGTCGTCTGCGTCCCACTGCGGCGAGGCGAGTGACGATGACGCCCGAAGAACGGCTCCTGCGCTCGCTCCCGGCGCTGCGCGCCCTCGTCGACTCGCTCGCGGCACAACCGCCGTCCGAGGCCAGGGCGTTACTGCATCTGGACTTCCTCGTCCGCAAGTACCCGGCCGCCGCGCGCGTGAGCCTGCAACGCCGGCAACGGGCCGACACCGACCCGCCGACTCCGCCACCGCCGGAATGGTCGCCGGTACTGGACACCGGCGGACTGCCGCTGTGGCGATGGTCCGGCGGCCCGGTCTGCGTGGCCACCACCGACACCGACCAACTCCGCTACCTCGCCGTGGCCCTGCGGCGGTTCGACGAGATGACCACCGAGGAACTCCACGCCTACCTATGCGGCTGACCGGATCAGGTGCGGCGGCGACCGCGCCGTACCGAATGCTCGACAACGGCTCGCGCGAAAGGGACCAGGGCCCACATCTCGGCACTCTAAGGAGTGCTTTCCCGAGCGTTGGGTACGCCTGCGCGCCGCCGCCCCGCGAACAACACGGACGACCGGGACGAATCGCATGCCCGGCCAAGCCCCTCGCACCCGAAGCCGTCTACACAGAGAAGAATTTTCTCCTCTGTGTAGACGCCCCAGAACGCGACCGGACCGCCCGACAGACGGATTTCCGGTAATGCGGCTGTTACGCCGATCGCGGCCCCAAGGGGAGCCGCGGCGGTGGCCGCTTCGTGCCGGTCGCCGTCGTCACGCCCCACCCCACAGCGACGAGCGAGCGAACCCGCCCGAGCCGGGCCACCGAAGCGGCCACGGTCAGTCGTGGGCCGCTCTCAGCTCGGCCGCGCGGGCCCGGCGTTCCCGCTGTTCCACCGGGTCGGGCACGGGCGCGGAGCTGATCAGGCGGCGGGTGTAGTTCTCGCGCGGGTCGAACAGGACCTGGTCGCGCGGGCCCTCCTCGACCAACCTGCCCTGGTTCAGCACCGCGACCCGGTCGGAGACCAGGCCGACGACGGCCAGGTCGTGCGTGATGAACAGGCAGGCGAAGCCGAGGCGGGCCTGCAGCTCCAGGAACACGTCCAGGACGGCGGCCTGCACCGAGACGTCCAGCGCGCTGGTCGGCTCGTCGGCGATCACGAGGTCGGGGTCGAGGGCGAGCGCCCGCGCGATGCCGATCCGCTGTCGCTGCCCGCCGGACAGCTCGTGCGGGTAGCGGAACCGTACGGCGGGGTCGAGGCGGACGCTCTCCAGCAGGGCGACGACCCGCTCGTCCCGGCCGCCGACCTTGTTGATCACCAGCGGCTCGGCGATGCAGTCGCCGACGGTCATCCGGGGGTCCAGGGAGGACGCGGGGTCCTGGAAGACGATGCCGCACCGTCGCCGCAGCCGTCGCAGCGCGCTCCCCCGCGCGCCGGTCAGCGAGTCGCCGAGCAGCCGTACGCTGCCCGAGGCCGGGCTGATCAGCCCGATCGCCGCGCGGCCGAGGGTCGACTTGCCAGAGCCGGACTCCCCCACCAGGCCGAGGACCTCGCCCTTGGCGACCGTGAGGGACACGTCGTCGACCGCGCGGACCTTGGCACCGCCCTTGCCGCGGAACTGCACGACGAGGTTCTCGATGGCGAGCGCCGGTTCGCCCGCGCTCGTGTCCGGTCCGTTCCGGTGCTCGGAGACCCCGCCGTCCCGGGATGTGATCTGGGCGGCCCGCCCCCGCGAGGCGCCCTCGCCGTCCGGCTCCGTCTTCGGCGCGTCGCCGCGGGGCTTGAGGCGGGGGACGGCGCTGAGCAGACGCTTGGTGTAGTCCGCGCGCGGGTCGGCGAACAGCTCCTCGACCGGAGCCTCCTCGACGACCTTGCCCTGGTACATGACGACGACCCGGTCGGCGATGTCGGCGACGACGCCCATGTTGTGGGTGATGACCAGCATCGCGGTGCCGAACCGGGCCCGGAGGTCGCGCAGGAGGTCGAGGATCTCCGCCTGCACGGTGACGTCAAGGGCGGTGGTGGCCTCGTCGGCGATCAGCACCTTCGGCTCGCACGCGATCGCGATCGCGATCATGACGCGCTGGCGGAGGCCGCCGGACAGTTCGTGCGGGTACTGCCCGAGCCGGCGGCGCGCGTCCCGGATGCCCACCGTCTCCAGGAGTTCGGCGGCGCGGTCCAGGGCCTGCTTCCGGGACAGGCCGTCGATGTGGAGGCGGAGCGCCTCGGCGACCTGCCAGCCGACGGTGAACGCGGGGTTCAGCGCGGTCATCGGCTCCTGGAAGACCATGGCGATCTCCGAGCCGCGTACGGCGCGGAGCGCGGGGCCGTCCAGCGTCGTGACGTCGACCCCGCCGACCCGGACGCTGCCGCGCACGGTGGCCGTGGGCGGCAGCAGGCCCAGGGTGGACATGGACGTGACGCTCTTGCCGGACCCGGACTCGCCGACGACCGCGACGATCTCCCCCGGGTTCACGCGGATGCTGACGCCGTCGACCGCGCGGACCTTCTCGGAGCTTCCCGCGAAGGAGACGCTCAGGTCCTCGATGGCCAGGGCCGGGGAGTCGCTCACCGTCTCACCTTTCGTCTGGTTCCGCATCAGCGCCCCTGGAGCCGTACTTCGAAGGCGTCGCGCAGGCCGTCACCGATGCAGTTGAACGCGCACACGACCAGCACGATCGCCAGGCCCGCCGGGAAGATCAGCCACCAGTAGCCCTCCGAGGTGTAGGAGATGCCCTTGCTGAGCATGCCGCCCCAGTCGGTCTTCGGCGGGGCCACGCCCAGGCCCAGGAAGCTGACGTAGGCGATGAGCAGGATCGCGTCGGCCACCTGGAAGGTCGCGTTCACCACCACCGTGCCGATGGCGTTCGGGATGACGTGCCGGAACACCGCGCGGCGGTGGCCGCCGCCCATCGCCTTCATCGCCTGCACGTAGTCGCGGCTGCGCAGGGACAGCGCCTCGGCGCGTACGAGCCGGGCCGGCACGAGCCACGAGACGCAGCCGATGATCAGGATCTGCACCGGCACCGTGGGGCGGAGGATCGTCGCGGTCACGAGGAGCAGGAACAGGGCGGGGATCGCGATGCCCGCGTCGACCACGCGCATCATGATCGAGTCGATCCAGCCGCCGGCGTACCCGGAGATGGCGCCCCAGACCGTGCCGATCAGCGTCGCCAGCAGCCCGGCCGCGATGCCGATCTCCAGGGACGTCTGGCCGCCGACCATCAGGCGGCCGAGCACGTCCCGGCCGACGTCGTCGGTGCCCAGGAGGTGTCCGCGGGTGCCGGGCGAGAGGGTGGCGTCGGCCAGCCGCGTGTGCGTCTGGTCGGTGTGGTGGATCAGCGGGCCGATGAAGCAGAAGACGAGCAGCAGGCCGAGGATGACCAGGCCCGTGAGGGCCAGCCGGTTGGCGAGGAACGACTTCAGCATCCGGCGGTACGGCCCGGCCGCCGTGGCCGCGGGCGCCTGCTCGGTCATGAGCGGGGCGGAGACAGTCATGATCCCTCCTTGATGACCGTACGGGACGCGCGCGTCATCGGATCGCTCCGCGGACGCGGGGGTCGACGAGCGCCTGGATGATGTCGGCGAGCAGCGAGCCGATGACGGTGGCGAGCGCGATCACCATGACGGTGCCGAGCAGGATCGGGTAGTCGGACGTCTGCGCGGCGTTCCAGAACAGCAGCCCCATGCCGGGGTAGTTGAACACCGACTCGATGACCAGCGCGCCGGAGAACAGCACCGGCAGGTAGTAGCCGAGCATCGCGATGATCGGGGTCAGCGAGTTGCGCATGATGTGCAGCCACACGACCCGGCGTTCGGAGGCGCCCTTGGCCCGCGCGGTCCGTACGTAGTCCTCGGCGAGGTTGTCGAGCACCGCCGACCGCATGTACCGGCTGAACGCCGCGACCGTGGCGATCGCCCCGGCGAGGACGGGCAGGATCAGCGCGCGGGAGTCGGCGAACAGCGCGCCGAGCGACTGGCCCTGGGGCGCCTGCGGGGGCAGGATCGGGATCTTCTCGGTGAAGACGATGACGAGGATGAGCGCCAGGAAGAAGACCGGCGTCGCGTACCCGATGAACACCACGGTCGTGACCGCGTAGTCGGTCAGGCCGCGGCGCCGCCGTCCCTGCCACACGCCCAGCGGGATCGCGACGAGCAGCGCCACCAGCGTCGACAGCCCGGTCAGGACGAGCGTCTTGGGCAGCCGTTGGGAGATGAGCGAGCCCACGGACTGGTTCAGCGTGTACGAGTCGCCGAGGTCGCCGTGCAGCAGGCGGCTGAGGAACGCCCAGTACTGCTGGACCAGCGACTTGTCGAAGCCGTGCTCGTGGTTGAACGCCGCGATGGCCTGCGGGCTGGCCTGGGGGCCGAGGATGCCCCGGGCGGGCCCGCCGGGGACCGAGTGCAGCAGCAGGAAGACGATCACGGTCACCAGCAGGATGACGACGATCGACTGCCCGAGGCGCTTTGCCAGGAAGCGAATCAACGGGGTTCCTCCGGCCAGAGTGAGGCCCGGGACGGCCGGCGGCCGTCCCGGGCGCGTCGGTTACTTCGCGAGGTACCAGCGCTGCGGCTGCATGGCGGCCAGGGGGTCCTGGACGACGCCGCGCAGGTTGTTGCGGATCGCCGACACCTGGTACGCGGGGTTCGGCATCCAGATCACCGGGAGCTGCTTGGCGAGGTAGGAGCTGTACTGCTGCATCGCCTGGGGGTCCGAGGAGCTCGTCGACTCCTTGACCAGCTTGTCGGCCGTGGGGTCGCTGTAGCTGCCGAGGTTGGTGCCCGCGTCGGTGGAGAAGATCTGTTCACCGCTCGGGTACGCCGGGAAGTACCAGCTGCCCTGGGTGCCGAAGAAGGAGAGCTGCCAGGAGCAGGTCGACTGGTTCGGCTTGCACTCCGGGCTGTGGTCCAGGACGGAGTTGAGCGGCTCCGACTTGATCGACAGCGCGATGCCGATCTTCGACAGGGAGGACTGCAGCTCCTGCATCGTGTTGTCGGTCTCGGTGCTGCCGCTCTCGGTCAGCAGCGAGAACTTCAGCTGCGTGCCCGCCTTGATCCCGGCCCCGCACTGGTCGGCCCCGGTGCCCGGCTTCGTGCAGGAGGCGACGTTGCCGGTGATCGTCCAGCCGTGCGACGTGATCAGCGCCTTGGCCTTGTTCACGTCGTAGGGGTACGGGTTGTTCTTCTGGTCCTGGGACAGGTACTTCGACACCGGCTGCTGGGGCACCGGCCCGTACCCGGGGGCGGCCTGGTCGTGCCAGATCACCCGCGAGATGGTCGCCTGGTCGATCGACATCTGCACGGCCTGCCGGATGTAGAGCTGCTTGAAGACCGCGCCCATCTCCGGGTTGTTGAAGTTGTACGGGATGTAGGTGATCGCCCAGCCGTTCCAGGGCTTCACCTGGTAGCCGCTGTTCTCGATGGTCTTCTGCTGCGAGGTCGCGAGCGCCGGCAGGTAGCCGTAGTCGACGCCGCCGGCGCGCAGGACGTTCAGCTCCGCCTGGGCGGAGGTGAACGGCTTGAACGTGACGGTGTCCAGGTGGGCGGCGTCGTCACCGGTGTACTTCGCGTTCTTGGCGAGCGTCACCTGGCCGGTGGTGGTGAACTCCTTCACCGTGAACGGCCCGTCCGCGACCTTCCACAGCGGGTTGCTCGCGTACGCCGACAGCTTGCCGGCCTCGCCGATGAGGTACTTGAACACCTTCTTGGCGCCGTCGGTCGTGCGGTCGTAGTCGCCGACCTTGCCGCCGGCGGTCTCGACGTCCCACGCCGACTGCGGCATCGGCGTGACGTAGGTGAGCTGGTTCGCGGTGAACCAGTCCGGGTTGTACGCCTTGTTCAGGTCGAGCTTGAACGTCTTGTCGTCCACCGTCGTGAACTTCGCGACGTTGTCCGGCAGGTCGCCCTTGCTGTAGTTGCCCCACTGGTCCTTGTTGGCCTTGGCCAGGTTGAACCAGAACTCCACATCACGGGTGGTGACCTTCTGGCCGTTCGCCCAGGTCAGGTCCTTCAGCGTGATCGTGACCGTCTTGCCGCCGCCTGAGTAGACCGGGGTCTTGGCCGCGCCGGCCTTCTCGTCGAGTGCCACGGTGCCGCTGGACCCGTTGTAGGAGTACAGCGGCAGGAAGACGTTCTGCCGGATCGCGCTGTTGTACCCGGCCAGGTGGCCGGGGGTGCCCAGCGGGAAGATCCAGTTCGGCGTGGCGTTGGGCGGCAGCGCGAACGTCACCGACCCGCCCTGCTGCGGCGTGCCGCCGGTCGCCGACGACCCCTGCCCACTGCCGGAGGAACATCCGGCCACCAGCAGTGCGGCGCCCACGCCGAGCACCGCCAGCGGGGTGCGCGCGGCCGTCGGGAACGAAGGCCATGGTCTCTTCATCGGTGCTCCTGATGGGAGGAACGGACGTCGTCCGCAGGTTTCAGCGAGTCGTTCGGCCGACCGACCGGGGGCTTCGTTCGAGTGGCCGGTCCGGCGGGGGTCGGTGGCGATGTGGCGGTGACGATACAGCGCCCTGTCGAACCAAGACAAGACCAAATCGAAACAAGTGACGCACCTAGCTCCCCGAAACCGCCTGGTCACGGTCGCATAACGAGGTCACCCGGTGGACTGCCGTCACATCGGTTGCTATTGTCCGACCGAATCAACCGAAGTAACGTTCGGATCCGAAGCAAGTCTCCTGAACATTCGATTAAGGGAGCCGCCGTGTCGGCCGCGCACATCATCGGGCTCGTCGCGTCGGGCCAGGCCACGTCGCGGGCCGAGCTGGCCCGGTTGCTCGGCTGGGCTCCGTCGACGGTCTCCGCCCATGTGCAGGAGCTGCTCGACGCCGGCCTGCTCCTGGAGTCCGGTGAGGGCCGCTCGCGCGGCGGCCGGCGACCGCGGTTGCTCAGCGTCCCCGCCGGTGAGGGCGTGATGCTCGCCGCCGACCTGGGCGGCCATCACGCGCGCCTGGCAGCGTTGGACGGGACGGGCCGGCCCCAGAAGATCCGTGATCAGGAGATGGACGTCAGCGCCGGGCCGGAAGCCGTCCTGGACCAGATCATGGACGCGCTCGAGGAGCTCGGCGACGGCCGCCCGGTGCTCGGCGTCGGGATCGGGCTGCCCGGACCGGTCGACCTCGACGGCGTCATGGTCGGGCCCTCGCGGATGCCCGGCTGGCACGGCTACTCCGTGCGCGAGCGGATGAGCAGGCGGTTCCAGGCCCCCCTCGTCGTGGAGAACGACGCCAACCTCATGGCGATGGGCGAGACCGTCGCGCGCGGGCCGGACCTCCGCGACTTCGTCTTCGTCAAGGCTGGCACGGGCGTCGGCGCGGCCGTCGTGAGCGACGGCCGGCTGCACCGGGGCGCCCGCGGCTTCGCCGGCGACATCACCCACAACCGCGTCCCGGCGGGCGGCGACCGGCCGTGCAGCTGCGGCAACTTCGGCTGCCTGGAGACGATCGCCAGCGGTGCCGCGCTGGTCGCCGCCGTGAACGGCGACGGCGTCGACGTCAAGAGCACCGCCGACCTCGTACGCCTGGCCCGCGACCGGCACCCGACCGTCACGACCAACGTCAGGTTCGCCGGCCGGCAGCTCGGCGAGGTCCTCACCACGATCGTGAACTTCCTGAACCCCCAGGCGGTCGTCCTCAGCGGCGCGCTGGCCGGCTGCGACCTGTTCGTGGCGGCGGCGCGTGGCGTCCTGTACGAGCGATGCCTGCCCCCGACCACCCAGGACCTGGAGATCGCGGAGAGCGTCGCCGGGCCCGACGCCGGCCTGCTGGGCATCGGCCGCCTCATCCTCGACCAGGGCGTGGCCCTGGCCTCCTCCTGACCCCGCCGCCCTGAACGAAGGGACACCCCGTGACAGCACTCCGCGTCGGCATCGCCGGCATCGCGATCGAGTCGAGCACTTTCTCCCCGCACCTGACCCGCCTGGACGACTTCACCGTCACCCGGGACGACGCCCTGCTCGCGCGCTACGCCTGGATCCGGGAGCCGCGACCGTGGTGCGCGGAAGTGGAGTGGGTGCCGCTGCTGCACGCGGTCTCACTGCCGGGCGGCGCCGTCGACCCCGACGTGTACGACGCCCTCGAGGCCGAGATCGTGGAACGTGCCAAAGCCGCAGGTCCGCTGGACGGCCTGTTCTTCGACATCCACGGCGCCATGAGCGTCACCGGGCGCACCGACGCGGAGGCCGGCCTGGCCGCCGCCGTACGGGCGGCCGTCGGCCCGGACACGCTGATCTCGGCGTCCATGGACCTGCACGGGAACGTCTCCCGCGAGCTCGCCTCGACGGTCGACCTGATCACCTGTTACCGGATGGCGCCGCACGAGGACGCCTGGGAGTCCCGCGAGCGGGCGGCACGCAACCTCGTGACCCGGCTGCGCGACGGCGGCCGGCCGCGCAAGGCCTGGGTGCAGGTGCCGGTCCTGCTGCCCGGAGAGAAGACGAGCACCCGCATCGAGCCCGCCAAGAGCCTGTACGCCCGCGTGCCGGAGGTCGAGGCGATGCCCGGCGTGCTGGACGCCGCGATCTGGGTCGGGTACGCCTGGGCCGACGAGCCCCGCTGCCGCGCCGCCATCGTCGTCACCGGCGACGACGAGACGACGATCACCGAGCAGGCGCGCGGGCTGGCCGAGGCGTACTGGAAGGCCCGCGCGGACTTCGCCTTCGTCGCCCCCACCGGCACCCTGCGGGACTGCCTCCGGTCCGCCATCGACAGCGACGCCCGCCCGTTCCTGATCAGCGACTCCGGCGACAACCCGACCGCGGGCGGCGCCGGTGACGTCTCCGCCACGCTGGAGTACCTGCTCGGGGTCGAGGAGCTCCGCCTCGGGAAGGTCAGCGCGATCTACGCGAGCATCCAGGACCCCGAGGCGGTGGCCGCCGCGTTCGCCGCCGGCGAGGGCGCCGAGGTCGTGCTCCGGGTCGGCGGGAAGATCGACCCGAACCCGGCCGGGCCGGTCGCCCTTGCGGGCACCGTTCAGGCCCTGCGCCGCGACGACCCGGTCGGCGGCGACGTCGCCGTGATCCAGACCGGCGGGCTGCAGGTCATCGTGACCGCCCGCCGCAAGCCGTACCACGAGATCCGCGACTTCACCTTCCTCGGCCTCGACCCCGCGGCGACCGACCTGGTGATCGTCAAGATCGGTTACCTGGAGCCGGAACTGTACGACCTCGCCGCCGACTGGCTGCTCGCGCTCACCCCCGGCGGCGTCGACCAGGACCTGCTCCGCCTCGGCCACCACGGCGTACGGCGGCCGCTGTTCCCATTCGACACCGACATGCCCGACCCGGATCTGACGCCCGAACTGCTCTGATCCACCCTCCTCGCGAAAGGAACCGAAAAGTGCGTTACGAGATCTGCCTGGAGTCGGCCGACGGCGTCGCCGCCGCGGCGGAGGCCGGCGCGGACCGGGTCGAGCTCTGCGCCGCCCTGCTCGAGGGCGGGATCACGCCGAGCATCGGGATGGTCGAACAGGCCGTCGCCCTCGCCGCCGGCCGCATCAAGGTCCATGTGATCATCCGCCCGCGCGGCGGCGACTTCGTGTACGGCCCCGCCGAGGTCGCGGCGATGCTCCGCGACATCGAGGCGGTCAAGGCCGCGGGCGCGGACGGCGTCGTCATCGGCGCGCTGACCCCGGACGCGCAGATCGACACGGAGCTGTGCGCGCGGCTCGTCGAGGCCGCCCGACCGCTCAGCGTCACCTTCCACCGGGCGTTCGACGTCACCCGCGACCCCGAGGCGGCGTTCGAGGACGTCGTCGGGCTCGGCGTGGACCGGCTGCTCACCTCCGGCGCGGCCCCCTCGGCCCTGGAGGGCACGGATCTGATCGCCCGCCTCGTCGAGAAGGCCGCCGGGCGGATCACCATCCTCCCGGCCGCCGGCATCAACGAGCGCACCGCCGCCCGCGTCGTCGAGGCGACCGGTGCCCAGGAGCTGCACTTCACCGCCTCGGAGGAGCTGCCGTCGTCGTCCCGCTTCACCCGGCCGGGCATCTACATGGGCGGCGCGCTTTACCCGCCGGAGACCGTCCGCCCCGTCACCACGACGGCCCGGGTCCAGAGCATCATCGCCTCGGCCCCCTGATTCCGCCGAAATCATGCAAACTTCGGAGGGTGAAGATCTCCGACGGCGAACTACGGCGTATCCGATCCGGCCCAACCGAGGATGACGAGGAAGGCCTGTTCCTCGTACGGGTGTTCTTCACGGCGGCCGACCCGGCCGCCGTGATCGCCCGTGCGCGCGAGGTGCTCGAATGCGTCATCGAGCGGGTGGACTCATGGCCGGCGGAGAAAGAGTGGCCGGAGATCCTCCCCTCGTGGTTCGTCGAACGGTTCGCACCGGAGGTCGAGCGGCCGGTGCCGGGGCCGGTCTTCGATCCCGCTGCCAGGGCCGCCGCCTGGCTGGAACGCTGGCAGGCCATGACCCCCGCGGATCCGCCGGATGAGGCCGCCACGGACGAGGCGTGGCGCCTTTCGAACTGGCTCTACTCCTTCGACCCGAACGAAGAGGAGGGCGGCGGCGACCGGAGCTGGTGGTGGTGGGATGCCGGAACAGACGTGCCGGGCACGGGCTGGATCGACGTCGCCACGACCAGGCTGCCCTTCGGCACCGGAACGCTGTACTGGCTGATCGAGGCGAGCGGCGGAGCGAATCCCGGCTACTGATCGCGCCCGCCGCCTTATCGACGCACGAATGTCCACCTGAGGCGGCTCGCGTAGCATGTGACGATGCAGTCCACCGGGCGCAAACGTGGCGTTACGGCTTTATGGGACGTCGCACACCCCGCACGGCCCAGCCGGCTGGCCGGTGTCACCATGGCCGGCTTCGGTGTCCGTAACCTGGCAGCGGTTCGGATGGTCCCGCACCCGGCCGCGACGCTGGTCGTGGAGTTCGGCGCCGGCTCGCCCATCATGGACCATTCCGCCGGGCGGCAGCAGCGGGGAAGCCTCGTCGCCGGGATCGGGTTCGGCGTCGGAGGCGCGACGTGGGCGCGAGGAGAGAACGTCGAGTGCGTGCAGGTGCGACTGTCCCCGGTGATCGTGCACGCGGTTCTGGGCGTCTCCCCGGCCGACCTGGAGGGCGCCGTGGTGCCCCTCAACGACCTGTGGGGCCGGGAGGCGTCACGGATCCGCGAGCGACTGAGCGAAGTGTCCTCCTGGGAGGACCGGTTCGCCCTGACGGACACGTTGCTCGCCCGCCGGTACGAGGCGCGGTCGTCCCTGGATCCGGAGGTGGCCTGGGCCTGGAGGCGGATCGTCGCCGGCCACGGCCGGATCCGGATCGACCGGCTGGCGGCCGAGGTCGGCTGGAGCCGCAAGCGCCTGTGGTCCCGGTTCCACGCGCAGATCGGCCTGCCGCCCAAGCGCGCCGCGCGGCTGGTCCGCTTCGACCACGCCGCCGACCGTCTGTCCGCGGGTGAAGGCGCGGCCCGAGTCGCGGCCGACGGCGGCTACGCCGACCAGTCCCACCTGCACCGAGACGTCGTGGCCTTCAGCGGCGCGACCCCGTCGACCCTGACCAACGAGCCGTTCCTGGCCGTCGACGACGTCGCCTGGCCCGACCTCCGAACACCCGCCCGAGCCCCCATCCGCCGCGATAACGGATTCGGATACCTATGGGAGTAAGACGCAGGGCGGTCACAGGAATTCTGTGCGCGCTCACGCTGATGGCGTCATCCGGCGCGTGCGGCGATCGGAGCCGCCCGTCGCTCCCGGACAACACGACCGTGACCGGAGACGCGGATCGCGGTGTGCGATCGACGGTGGCGGAGTTCCTGACGCGGATCAGGGCGCACGACATCGACGGCGTGGCACGCCTTGAGGTGAAGCCGCAGGACGAGGACTGGAGAACCGCATACGCCGGATCCGGCTGGCTCGCCGGTAACTACGCCGACGCGCTACGTGGCGCCGTACATGTGGAGGTCAGGGACGACACTGAGCTAGAGCAGCAGTGGCACGTGTGCCTGCGGTTCGGATCCCCGGAGCGGAGTCTCCGGCTGACCGTGCTGGAGAGCGGGCAGAACGGCCATTTCTCCGCTGACGGTGGCCATCGTAAGTTGCTGCTCTCCGGCTTCGCCGAGGTCATAGGGGCACCGAAACCGAATCCAAGCGTCAAGCCCGGCACCTTTTGCGCCGCCGGCATCGTCGGCCCGCAGTGGGGTTAAGGGTTGTCAGGAGTCGGTGTGTGACCACACGCCGACTCCTGACACTCTTCTCGTCCAGCCGCTCACTTGGACATTCCGGCGGTCAGGCCGGCGACGATCTGTTTGGTGGCCACGAGGAAGAGGACGACTAGTGGGATCGTCGTGATGACCAGGCCGGCGGACAGTTGCGCGTGGGCGGCCTCGAACTCGCCGAAGAAGCGCGTCAGGCCGGTCGGCAGGGTCCACTGGTCGTCCTTCAACAGCACCAGCGGGAAGAAGAAGTCGTTCCAGAGTGGGATGAACTGGAACAGCGCCACGGTGGTCAGCGCCGGACGGACCATGGGGACCATGATCCGGGCGAAGATCCGCAGCTCGCCGGCGCCGTCGATGCGGGCCGCCTCCTCCAGCTCCATCGGCAACTGCCGGAAGAACGCCGTCAGCACGAAGACCGAGAACGGCACGCCGCTCCCCGCGTACACGCAGATCAACCAGAACCGGGCATCGACCCCGGGCAGCGACTGCGTGAGCGAGTTCACCAGGTAGAACACGGGGACGGCGCCGAGCCGGATCGGCAGCATGAGGCCGGCCAGGAAGTAGGACGACAGCACGCCGCGGCCGCGGAAGCGGTAGCGCCCCAGCGGGTAGGCGGCGAGCACCGAGACCCCCGTGCCGAGCACCACCGCGCTCACCGTGATCACGACGGAGTTGACGAAGTAGGTGCTGAAGTTGCCCGCCGACCAGGCGTGGGAGTAGTTCTCGAACACCGGGTGCAGGGGCAGGCCGAGCGGCTGGTTCGCCAGGTCCTTCTCGGTGCGCAGCGAGTTGAACGCCATGATGATGAGCGGGGCCAGCGCCGCCAGGGCGTACACCCAGAGCAGGATGGCCGAGGCCGCTCCGCCGACCCGGATCCGCCGCCGGGGCGGACGCGGGCGCGCGGCGACGGTGGACCGCTCGTTGACCGTGAGAGTGGTACTGGTCATGTGAGGCGTTCCTCCATCCGGCGGAAGACCTTGTTGGCCGCCAGCGACACCCCGAAGATCAGGACGAACATGCACACCGCGAGCGCGCACGACTGGCCGATGGCGTTCGGGTCCGGGTTCTCGAAGGCCGTCCGGTAGAACAGCAACCCGAGCGTGTCGGTGGCGAACCCGGGATTGCCCTGGGAACCCTGCAACGCGTAGATCAGGTCGAGCACGTTGAACGTGCCGATGAAGGTCAGCACGGTGACGATGCCCAGCACCGGCGTGAGCAGCGGCAGCGTGATCCGCCGGAACACCTGCCACGACGACGCGCCGTCGACGCGGGCGGCCTGCTCGTACTCGTCGGGGATGCCCGCCAGGGCGGCGCCGAACAGCAGCATCGGGAAGCCGACCCACTGCCAGGCGTTCACGACGATCGCCACGGGCAGCGCCAGGTGCGGGTCACCGCGCCAGGGCTGCGCCAGCGAGCCGAGACCGACGCCGCGCAGCGCGGCGTTCACCGCGCCGAACTGCGGGTTGAGCATGATCGACCAGAGGTAGCCGACCACGACGGGGCTGACCAGGTGCGGCAGCGTGTAGGCGGTCTGCAGGAACCGCTTGCCGCGCCGGGACTTGTGCAGCAGCACGGCGAACGCCAGGCCGAGGGTGGTCTGGATCAGCATCGTGCCGATGAAGAACAGGCAGTTGTGGCCGAGGGCGCGCCACACCTGCTCGCTCAGCGGGTACTTGGTGAACAGCTGGTGGAAGTTGGACAGGCCGGTGAAGCCGTCCTGCTTGTTCCCCGACCAGGAGTACAGGCTGTACTGCGCGGCGGAGACCAGCGGATAGATGATGAACACCGTGTACAGCGCCAGAGCGGGCAGCAGGAAGGTCAGCAGGACCCGGCGGCGGGGTCGCCCGCCGCCGGTGCCGACCGGACGCTTCAGCCTCCGCTGGGCTTGAACCACGCCGAGATGCCCTTCTGGACGAGCTTGCCCGCGTCCGCGGCCGAGGTGCCGCCCAGCATCTTCTGCAGGGCCTGCCCCTCCTGGTCACGGCCGAGCGGGTTCCCGTAGCCGAAGTCGACGACCATGATGTACGTCGCCCCGTGCTGCTGGTAGCCCTGGTAGGCCTGGGTGAGCAGCGGGTCGCCGGGGGTCGTGCCGGGCACGGCCGAGATCTGCTTCAGCGAATTGGCGTACAGCTGCCCGAACTCCGGCGTCGCCATCCACTTGACCAGCTCGAGCGCCTCGGTCTTGTGCTCCGAGTGCGCGTTCACGCCGAACGACCCGTCGACGTAACCGGAGGTCAGCGGCTGGTTCACCTTGGCGCCCGGCGCCGGCGGGGCGTCGAAGAAGCCGATCTGCAGGTCCGGCGTCGTCTTGGTGAACGGCCCGATCTCGTACGAGCCGCCCGGGTACATCGCGGCCTTGCCGCTGGTGAACAGCGTCTGCGCGTCGGGGTAGTCGACGGCGGTGACCTGGTTCGGGAAGTACGGCTTCAGGTCCACGACGGTCTGCAGCGAGGCCGTGTAGTCCGGGTCGGTGAAGTCCTTCTTGCCGGTGAGAACGGCCTGCTCGAAGTCGTTGCCGCCCTCGCGCGTCGCGCCGAAGATCTGGTGGTCGATGGCCAGCACCCACGGCTGCAGGCCGCTCGTGGCCATCGGGGTGATGCCGGCCTTCTTGAGCTTGTCGCAGGCGGCGGTGAAGTCGGCCCACGTCGTCGGCGGCTGGATGCCCTGGTCGGCGAAGATCTTCTTGTTGTAGAGGATCCCGAGCGTCTGCAGGGCGTACGGGACGCCGTACAGCTTGCCGTCCTCCTTGCCCTTGGCCGCCTGCAGCACCTTGTCCTGCCAGCCGCTGACATTCACCTGGCCGTCGAGCGGCACCAGGTTGCCCGCCTTGATGTAGGACTGCAGCGGCCCGTACGGCTTGAGCTGGACGACGTCCGGCCCGCCCGTCGCCTTCTTCAAGTCGTTCGGCAGCACCGTCAGGTAGTCGGTGCTCTTGATCGGCTTGTAGTCGAGGATGACCTTCGGGTGCTTCTTCTCGTACGCGTCGAAGATCTTCTGGTATCCCGCGGTGTCCTCGGGACGCCAGGTCTCGACCGTGAGATGGATCTTGCCGCCGCCACTATTCGTGCTCGGTGCGCACGCCGGGAGGGCGAGGGCTGCGCCCAACGCCGCGACGAGCGCGCAGAATTTCCGCATGAGGAGGTGGACCCCTTTCTGAGCTGCCCCCGACGTCTTACTACTGGCCCTCGGGCCGGATCCTGCGCATCGCTTCCCGCACCGAGCCTCCGGTCGCCTCCAGCGCTCCGGCGGCGCGGTCGGAAGGCACGTCGCACAACAGGGCGAGCAACGCGATGCGCGTGTCACCGCCGGCCTCCGCCAGCGCCGCCGCGCACGTCTCGGCGTCCAGACCGGTCGCCTCGACCAGGATCTTGATCACGCGACCGCGCAGCTTCGAGTTGAGCGCGTTGACGCTGACCATGAGGTTGGAGTAGGTGCGGCCGAGCCGCACCATGACAGCGGTGGACATGGCGTTCAGCACCAGCTTGGTGGCGGTGCCCGCCTTCATCCGGGTCGAGCCGGTGACGGCCTCCGGCCCGGTCTCCACGGCGATGTTGACGTCGACCTCCGCGCCGAAAACCGCCTGCGGATTCGAGCTGATCAACGCGGTGTGCGCACCCTGCTTGGCCGCGGCGCGCAGCGCGCCGACGACGTACGGCGTGCGGCCGCTCGCGGTGATGCCGACGGCCAGCTCGCCGAGGCGCACGTCCGCGGCGTCGCGGGCCCCGAGGTCCTCGTCGTCCTCGACGCCCTCCGTCGCCTGGTAGAGCGCGTCGGTCCCGCCCGCGTGGTGGGCGACGAAGAGGTCCGGACTGACACCGAACGTCGGCGGGAGCTCGGCGGCGTCCAGCACCGCGAGCCGCCCGGAGGTGCCGGCGCCGAAGTAGTGCACCCGCCCGCCGCCGCGCAGCGCGTCGACGGCGAGGTCGGCGGCCCTGGCGAGCTGCGGCAGCACCTTCGCCACCGCGCCGGGGACCTGCTCGTCCTCGGCGTTGATCAAACGAAGCACGTCCAGGGTGGGCAGCAGGTCGATGTCGACGGTGCGCGGATTGCGACCCTCGGTGGGGACCCCCTGCAGAACCCCGACGGAGAGGCGATCGGTCACCTGCGTCTCCGATCTGATCCGACGCGGCGGACCCGGACCGCTTCGCGGGTCGCCTCCAGGGCCTGACGGGTCGGTTCGTACGTGCGCTGCGCGACGCCGACGAAGACGCAGTCGACGACGGTCAGCTGGGCCAGTCGGCTCGCCGTGGCGCCCGACCGGAAGGTGGTCTCGCGGGCCGCCGTGGTCAGGACGTAGTCGGCGACCTCGGCGATCGGCGAGCGCGGGAAGTTGGTCAGCGCGACCGTGGTCGCACCGCGCCGCTTGGCGACGTTGAGCGCGTCGATGGTGTCGACCGTGGTGCCGGTGTGGGAGATGCCGACCGCGACGTCCCCGGGCTCCAGTACGGCCGCGCTGGTGAGCATGATGTGCGCGTCGGACCAGCCGTAGGAGGTGCGCCCGATGCGGTGCAGCTTCTGCTGGAAGTCCAGGGCGACGAACGCGCTGGCCCCCACGCCGTAGATGTCGACCCGGCGCGCGTCGACGATGGCCGCGACCACCCGTTCGAGCGCTTCGATGTCGAGCTGGTTGGC
Organism: Actinoallomurus sp. NPDC052274; assembly: GCF_040679475.1. Lineage (NCBI taxonomy): Bacteria > Bacillati > Actinomycetota > Actinomycetes > Streptosporangiales > Thermomonosporaceae > Actinoallomurus > Actinoallomurus sp. NPDC052274. The sequence goes on along the minus strand of NZ_JBFAUT010000009.1, from coordinate 18,519 downwards.
GGTCTCCTCGACCGCCCGCGCGTCGGCGAAGGAGATCTTCTCCACGACCTGCTGGAGCGTGTCATCGGTGCTGATGTCGCTGCCGACGACCCGCCCGCCGGTCACCCCCTGGGCGCGCCCGGCCTCGGTGGCCAGGGTCAGCCGCAGCTCCGGGTAGCCGGCGAAGCCGATCGCCCGGCAGAACCGGATGACCGTCGTCTCGGAGGTCCCGCACGCCTGGGCGAGCTCGGTGATGGTGGAGTTGGCCACCGCCTCGGGGTCGTCGATGACGCGCTGGGCGACGCGCGCCTCCGCGGGGGGCAGCGAGGGCAACAGGGAACGGACGCGAACGACCGTGCTGAGCGACGCGCTCGCACTGTCGGCCGCGGACCCGGGGTCGGGCCCGACCTTGCTCATGCAGGAAATTTTCCGACGAAAACCGTTCCCTGTCAATATGCCATGTTCTACGGTCACAGTGTGTGTTCCAATTTGAGAGGCCCGTATGTCGTGGGAGTGGATGCCGGCGGCACCAACACTCGTGCCACGATCGTCACTCTCGACGGTGTTGTCGCTGGTCGTGGCCGTGGTCCTGGCGCCAATCCTAACTCCAGCGCCGATCCGGCCGACGCCCTGACCAGGGCCGTCGGATCCGCTCTGGGGGACCTGGACCCGCTACGGGTGGTAGGCGGCGTTTTCGGGATCGCCGGGGCCGGCGCGGCCGGACGACCGAAAGCGGTCGCCGCCGCGAACGCCGCGTGGCGGGCGCTGGGCCTTCCCGGCACGCCGGAAGTGGTCACCGACATCGCAGTGGCGTTCGCCGCCGGGAGTCCCGCGCCCGCCGGGCTCGTGGTCTTCGCCGGCACCGGAGCGGGCGCCGCCGTGGTCGACGACGGCGAGGTGGTACGCCGCGCCGACGGCTACGGGTGGCTGGTCGGCGACGAGGGCTCCGGCGTGTGGATCGGCGCCGAGGCGGTCCGCGCGGCGCTGCGCGCCTACGACGGGCGCGGTGCGCCCACCACCCTGGCCGAGAGCGTGCCGAGGCTGCTGCTCGGCGAGGCCGCCGGCCCGCTCCTCGCCGACGTCGACCTGAAGGCCCTGACCCTCGGCTCCGGCGACACCGGCGCGGCCGCGATGTCCTCCGGCGCCGCGCTGCCCCAGGCGGTGCTGAAGGAGGTGTACGGCGGGCCGCCCGCCGGGCTCGGCCGCGCTGCTCCCCTGGTGACCGCCGCGGCCGCCGCGGGCGACGAGGTGGCGCTGCGAATCGTCACGGAGGCCGCGCGGTGGCTGCTCGCCGACGTCGACGCCGTACGCCCGACGCTGGAGGAGATCATCGGCGCCGCCCGCGCGTCCGGGGACGAGGAGTCCGGGCCGGGCGTCGTGGTCGCCGGTTCGCTGCTCGAGAAGGGACCGGTCGCCGAGGCCGTACGCGCCGGGCTGTGCGAGCGGTTCGGCGTCGAGGCGTCCGTGGCCGCTGACGGCACCCTCGGCGCCACCCGGCTGGCCCTGCGCCGGGCCCGGTCCCGGGCGTCGGAGGAGTGATCGCCGAGGGCCCGGGGCCGGTGCCCCCCGACCCTCGGCGATCAGTCGATGAGGCCTCTGGTCAGCGGATGGCGTAGGCGCGGATCACCGTCTGGTCCACCGCGCCGTCGATCTTCGTCCGCAATGAGACGAATCCCTTGGCCGGGTTACGGAAGGACGCCACCCACCGTTCACCGTCGGCGCGCACGGGGACCGCAGTCCACGACTTGCCGTCGTCGAAGGACGTCCACAGCGACGGCTTCGCGCCCGCCTTCGCCTGCTGCGGGGTCAGCGTCAGCGTCTGCGTGGCGTTCGCCGGCGCCCGGTTCTCATCGTCGAGGGCCGTCCGGTACTGCACGGTCGGCAGCTTGATGACGTTGTCCTGGCCCACCGTGACGTCCCAGACCACGTGCTGGCTCGTCGCCAGGTCCGACCACGGCGCCGACCGGGTGGCGTTCGTGGTCAGGGTGTACCGGCCCGGCTCCGGACGCGCCCAGATCCGGCCGTAGCCCGCGACGAGGCTCTGGCCGATGGACTCGCCGGTCGAACTCACGAATGACGAATCACCCTTCATGAAGGAGTAGCCCCCGACGTTGCTCAGCCCGTCGGGCCCGGACAGCATCGCCGCCGAGTACCCGGCACCGTCACCCGTGTCGAGGACCAGTTCACCGCCGGCCGGGCCGAGCGGGCCCTTGTTCCAGCTCCGCGTGTACGTCCCCGCCTTTGGGAACCGCTCGTTGCGGAACAGAACGTCGTATTGCTCGAACGCGCAGTCCTCGGTGCCGATCTCCCCGGTGAAATCCCAGTCGAACCCCGGGGTGTAGTACTCGGTCCGCCTCGCCGGCAGATCTCTCGTGATCGTGCGGAAGACGGCGATGGCGCTGCTTCCGAAGTCGACACCCGTGTACTGCTGGGCGCAGGCGGGTCTGCCCTCGCCGGCGTACTCGACCTTCACGGCCGCCAGGTCCTTCGTGCGGACGCTCAGATTCGGGTCCGTGGGGATGCCCGCCGCCTTCCGCGCGACGTTGTACGCGTACGGGCTGCCCTCTTCCTTGCCTCCCTGGGTCAGCAGCGACTGCAACTCGTACTCGACACCGCCCTCCGCGGCGGCCGGGGTGACGTAGAGGTGGTCGCCGTCGATCTCGCCGACGTCCCGGAACGCGCCGCCGATCCGCTGGGAGATCCAGATGACGGTCCCCGCCGGTATCGCCCCTTCCTTGTCCACCTCCACGTGGACGGGATTGGCCTTCCGTGCGTCCAGCGTGAGCGACAGATCGCCGGTCACGCTCACCTTCGGCAGGTAGATGAGCGACTTGGAGGTCGTCCGGCCCGCCTCCGGCGTCTTCACGACCACATAGATGGCGTAGTCACCGGGGGGCAGCGACCCCCCGGCGTGCCCATTGACCACTTCGGTGAGGAACGGGTCGCTACCGTCAAGCGGCCAGATGCTGAGCCGGCTCACCTCATCCGACGTGGCGACCGCACCGTTGCGGTCGAGCACCGTGACCTCCACCCGGTGCTCACCCGCCGCCATGGTCCGCGACAACCGCCGGAAAGACGGCGTCTTCTTCTTGTGTTTGATCTCCATCTCGCGGTGGAACGTCCCGTGCCCGCCTTGCGCCGGTTCCGCCTTGACCGGCGAGGCTGGTGCCGTCGCCAGCGCGTGCGGGACGGGACCCGCCGCGACCAGGGCCAGGGCTCCCAGCCCGACCAGCGTCCTCTTGACCATTCCGTCTCCTTGCCACTCGAGCGCATTCGCGGCGCCGGGGAACGGACGTTGTTGATCAACGTCTCCCCCCACCTGTCCGGAGAGAGGCAGGGAGTTCCCGAAGATCGGCGTCCTTCCATGCTTCGCCGATGGCGGGAGAAGTCTTCCGAGGACCGAGGGATGATCGCCTTTACGCGGCGGCGGGTTCGGGTGAGGATTCTCTAAGAGCGTGGGACGGCGACCGGCGGGGTCTCGCCGTCCCACGCTCCGTATCGGGGAGTCGGCCGGTTCAGGTGCCGCCTCATCGATCCGGACATCGATGAGGCGCGCACACCGGCGAGCGGGCCTACTTGTGGTTACGGAAGGTCAGCCCGGTTCCGAAGGGGTAGAGGGGCGTGTTCGGGTCGCCCGCGACGGGGATCATGACGGGCAGCTTCCCCTTGGGGCTGATCTCGCCGAACAGTACCTTGGTCAGCGACTCCAGCGTCGCCGGCGTGTAGCCGTAGGTGACCAGGTAGTTCTTCGCCTCGGGGAAGTAGCCGATGTCGTACGCGTCGCGCACCGCCGCCACGATGACCGGCTTGCCGGTGGCCACGAGCGCCTTGACGAGGTTGGCCTGACCCGGACCGTTATGTCCCGACTCGGTCGAGACGTCCCAGGCGCGGTTGGTGGTGACGATGACGAGATCGTTGTCCTTCGCCTTGGCCACGGCCTGGTCGATCGTCGCCTGCGACGGGCTCGTGCCGGTCTGGTAGACGGTCGTGGCCGGGCCCCGCTTGGTGATGTCGGCGGCGAGCGTCTGGGTCGTCGCGACGCCGTAGCCGGTCACGAGGACCTTGCGGCCGTCCTTGTTCAGCGGCAGTGCGTCGTTCTTGACCAGTGTGATGGTGCGGTCGGTGACCCGCTGCTCGGTGGCGAGGTGCGCCGGCGTGCCGACCTTCTGGGCGACCTTGCTCTCGTCGACGTACGGGTTGCTGAACAGGCCGTGCGTCTTCTTCACCTCGAGGAGCCGGTACACCGACTCGTCGATCCGGGACTCGGTCAGCTCGCCGCTCTTCACCGCGTTGATCACGGAGCCCAGCTGCAGGTCGAACAGGCCGTTGCCCTTCGCGTCCGTCGGCGGCTTCTCCAGCTCGTCCGCGCCCGCCTTGATGGCGAGCACCGGCACGCGGTCGTCGCCGTACTTGTCGCGGACGCCCTGCATGCCGAGGGCGTCGGTGGCGATGACGCCCTTGAAGTGCAGCTCGCCCCGCAGGATGCCGGTGAGAATCGGCTTGGACAGCGTCGCCGGGTCACCGGACGGGTCCAGCGCCGGGACGACGATGTGCGCCGTCATGATCGAGTCGACGCCGTGCGCGATGGCCGCCTTGAAGGGCGGCATGTCGAGCTTCTCCCACTGCTCGCGCGTGTGGTTGATGACCGGCACGCCGGTGTGGCTGTCGGTGGCGGCGTCGCCGTGGCCCGGGAAGTGCTTGGCCGTCGGGATGACGCCCGCGGCCTGGTAGCCGTCGACCTCGGCCGCCACGAACTTCGAGACGAGCTGCGGGTCGGAGCCGAAGGACCGGACGCCGATCACGGGGTTGGCCGGGTTGGTGTTGACGTCGGCGTCGGGGGCGTAGTCGGTGTTGATGCCGATCGCCCGCAGCTCCTGCCCGGTGATCTTCGAGGTCTCGTACGCGTCCTTGGGCCGGCGTCCGGCCCCGAGGGCCTGGCTGCCGGGGAACTGGGTGAACGGCGCCGGGACGCGGGTCACCACGCTGCCCTGCTCCTGGTCCGTGACGATCGTCATCGGAATGGGCACCCGCTGGCGCATCGCGGCCTGCTGGATCCCGTTGGACAGGTGCGCGACCTGCTGCGGGCTCGCGAGGTTGGGCGGATCCACGGAGTAGTAGATGATCCCGCCCGGGTGGTACTTGTCGATGAGCTGCGCGGCGTTGTCCACCCCGTACAGCTTCCGGTTGGCCGCGACGGCGGCCGGGTCCGTGGTGTCGGCACTGGTGCCGTACACCTGCAGGACGAACATCTGGGCGACCTTCTCCGCAAGGGTCATCTTGTGGAGGATCCGCAGGACGCTCTGGTCCTTGCCGGGCGATGACGCGGCCTGGGCGGTTCCCGCACCCAGACCCGCGATCGCCACCAATGACGCCGTGCTGATCGCGGCGAGCCGTCGGCGACGGGACATCCAGACTCCTTCCGTCCGCCCCCGAATACGAATTCGTAAGAAAATGACCAGTCGAAACCGGCAGAGCGAAACTTAGTCACGGAAATGGACGCGCGTCAACGGTCGGCTGCCGAGCCGCTGGTCAGCGGCCCGCGCGGACGTGCGCGGCGACCTTCCGCGCGGCCGACCGGTGCTCCGCCGAGCCGACGACGTCGGCGGCGCGGGACGCGTCGACGTACGGCGAGCGGAGGATCCCCCGGTCCTGTTTCATCCGCAGGATGCGGGTGACCGCCTGGTCGAGGCGGCTCTGCGGGATCCGGCCCGACCGCACCGCCGTGAGCACGGCGCGGTAGGCGCTGTCCAGCCGCGGCGGCATCAGGAGCATGTCCGCGCCGGCCCGGACGGCCCGCACCGCCGCCTCCGGCGCGCCGTACTTCATCGTCGCGCCCGCCATGCTCAGCGAGTCGGTCACCACGACCCCGTCGTAACCGAGCTTGTCGCGGAGCAGGCCCGTCAGCACCGTCTTGGACATGGTCGCCGGGTCGCCGGACCCGTCCAGTCCGGGGACGACGATGTGCGCGGTCATGATCATGTCGATGTGGTGGGCGATGGCGGTCTGGAACGGCGGCGCGTCGAGGCGCTCCCACGTCGCCATGGAGTGCTTGATCACCGGCAGCCCGGTGTGGCTGTCGGTCGCGGTGTCACCGTGCCCGGGGAAGTGCTTGGCCGTCGCCACGATCCCGGCCGCCCGGTAGGCGTCGACCGCGACGCCGACGAGATGGGCGACCTCCTTGGGGTCGGCGCCGAACGACCGTACGCCGATCACCGGGTTGCGCGGGTTGACGTTGACGTCGGCGACCGGCGCGAAGTCCTGGTTGATGCCGACCGCGCGCAGCTCCTCGCCGGTGACCCGCGCCGCCGTGCGCACGTCGTCGTCGGGGTTCTTGGTCGACGCGAGCGCCTTGTTGGTGGGGAACCGGGTGATGTACGGCAGGCGGGACACGACGCCCTGCTCCTCGTCGGTGCCGACGAGCAGCGGGACGCCGCCGTCCTTCGCCGCCGCGCGCTGCAGGCCGTTGGACAGCGTCGCCGTCTGCCGCGCCGTGCGCAGGTTGTTCGGGAAGTAGATGACGCCGCCGGGGTGGTACTTCGCGATCATCGCGGCGCCGGTGGCCGCGGTGGTGCCCTGGACGGTCGGGATGAACAGCTGGCCGACCTTGTCCGCCGTGCTCATCCGCGCGACGAGCGACGCGACCGGGTCGGGGGTCGGGGTGGCGCTCGGGGTGCTCCGGCCGCTCGCCGCGGTGCGCCGCGCGTGCCCGTCGTCGGAGCGGGCCGCCGATCCGCCGCACGCCGCCGCGGAGGCCACCGCCGTGATCGCGGCCACTGCGGACAGGAGCCGCAGGCCACCGGTCCGCCTCATCGCCGCCCTCCCCGAGCCGTCATCGCACCCGCACGACGCTAACGGCCGGATCGGCCCGCGGCAAACGGCCCGGTCGACGGCCGGTCACGACGAGCGGTAGCCGGGGTGCGCTCCCGGGCGGGGGTTCTTGCGCCGCTCGATTGACCCCGCGCCGCGGGCGGCCGGGTCACCGGCTGACGACGCCCGGAGTGGGCGCGTCGGCCGGTGGCCGGTCGGGCGAGCGGGTCGTCAGGCGGACGGGCTCTGGAAGTAGTGGCCCTTGTCGAGGTCGTCGAGGAGTCCCGGCTGGGTCGGCTGCCATCCCAGCAGCTCGCGGGTCAGCGCGCTGGAGGCCGGAGCGTCGGCCCCGATGAAGCCCGCCAGCCAGCCGAAGTGCTCCCCCGCGTCCTCGGGAGAGACGGAGACCACCGGGAGATCGAGGTGGCGGCCGATCACCTCGGCGACCTCGCGGATCGGCACTCCTTCGTCGGTCACCGCGTGCAGCGCCGATCCCGCCGGGGCGTTCTCCAGCGCCAGGCGGAACAGGTGGGCGGCGTCGAGCCGGTGGGTCGCGGGCCAGCGGTTGGAACCGTCGCCGATGTAGCCGGAGACACCCTTGTCGCGGGCGACGCCGATCAGGGCCGCCATGAACCCGTGATCTCCGTCGCCGTACACCGTCGGGGGCAGGCGCAGCACCGAGGAGCGGACGCCGCGGGAGGCGAGGGAGAGCGTCAGGAGCCCGGTCCCGTACCGGGTCCGCGGACCGGCCGGCACGGACTCCGGAGCCGGCTCACGCCCGTCCTCCTCGGTCGCCACCCGCCCCTGCACGAGCCCGACCAGCCCGGAGGCGAGGACGAACGGCCGGTCGGAGCCCGCGAGCACCTCGCCGAACGTCTCGACGGCGCGGCGATCCGCGTCGGCGGCGTCCTCGAAGCCCCCCGAGAAGGCGATGTCGTGCTTGAAAGCGAGGTGGATCACGCCGTCCGACGCGGCGGCCGCGTCCCGCAGGACGGCCAGATCGTCGAGAGTGCCGCGAAGCGCCTCCGCTCCGGCCGCGGTGAGGGCGGCGGCCGACGTGTCCGAGCGCGCGAGCCCGATGACCTGATGGCCGGCGCCGATGAGCTCCGGAACGACGGCGGAGCCGATCCAGCCGGACGCGCCGGTGACGAATACGCGCATGAGAAGACCTCCGAATGGTCGGCCGGCCTCGGCACGGACGTGTCCCGGGAACCGACCGATGTCAGTGACTGTCGTCAGCATAGCAAGCGATGTCAGCGGCTGTCATCGCGCTACGATCAGGGCATGGGTCGATGGGAGCCGAACGCTCGCGGCCGGCTCGCGCAGGCGGCCTTCGAGCTCTATGGCGAACGCGGGTACGAACAGACGACGGTGGCGGAGATCGCCAAGCGGGCGGGGCTGACGGAGCGCACCTTCTTCCGGCACTTCGCCGACAAGCGGGAGGTCCTGTTCGCGGGCTCGGAGATCCTGCAGGACTCCCTCGTGCGCGCCGTCGCCGACGCGCACGAGTCCGCGGCGCCGATCGACGCGGTGACCGCCGCCCTGGAGTCCGTCGGCTCCGTCCTCATGGACCGCGAGTTCTCCCGGCGGCGCCAGAAGGTCATCGACTCGACCGCGGAGCTGCGCGAGCGCGAGCTGATCAAGCTCGCGTCACTCGCCTCCGCCGTCGCCGACGCACTGCGCCGGCGCGGTGTTCCGGACCTGGCCGCCAGCCTGGCCGCGGAGGCGGGAGTCGCCGTCTTCAAGGTCGCGTTCGAGCGGTGGATCGTCGGAACCGACGAGAAGGACCTGTCGGAGCTCATCCGAGAGGCGATCGACGAGCTGAAGGCCGTGACCACCGGCCAGGACCTGCCTCAAATGGGTTGAGACAGGCCCTAAAGGCCGAGAGGCTCCAGGCCCGGGAGTTCCGCCCGGGCGGCCGTGCGGGCGCCGTCGGCGTCGGTGGCGCGGCGGGCGGCCTCGGCGGCCCGGCGGCACTGGTCCAGGGTGTGCGCGGCCACCGCGGCGCGTACCAGGGGCAGCGACCGGGCGCTCATGGAGAGCGAGGTCACGCCGAGACCGGTGAGCACGCAGGCGAGCGCCGGGTCGCCGGCCGCCTCGCCGCAGACGCCGCAGTCCTTGCCCGCGGCGGTGGCGGCTCCGGCGGCCAGCGCGACGAGGTCGAGCAGTGCCGGCTGCCAGGGATCCTGGAAGCGGGCGAGCCCGCCGAGCTGCCGGTCGGCGGCGAAGGCGTACTGGGCGAGGTCGTTGGTGCCGAGGCTGAAGAAGTCCGCCTCGGCGGCCAGGTCGGCGGCCCGCAGCGCCGCCGCCGGAATCTCGATCATGATGCCGGCGCGGGTCAGCCCGGCCGCGCGGCAGGCCGCGACGAACGACCGGGTCTCCGCGGCGTCGGCGACCATCGGCGCCATCACCCGCAGCTCGGCGTCCAGTCCGTCGGCGGCGCGGGCGAGGGCGCGCAGCTGCCCCGTCAGCACGCCGGGATGGCTGTCGAACAGGCGCAGGCCGCGTTCGCCGAGCGCCGGGTTCGGCTCGTCGTCCGGGGGCGGCAGGAAGGCCAGGGGCTTGTCGGCGCCCGCGTCCAGTGTCCGGACGACGACGCTCGGGAACGCCTCCAGCACGGCACGGTAGGCCGACTCCTGCTCCTCCTCCGAAGGGGCGGTCGTACGGTCGAGGAAGAGGAACTCGGTGCGGAACAGGCCGACGCCCTCCGCGCCGCAGGCCAGGGCCGCCTCGACGTCCTTCGGGCCGCCGATGTTGGCCAGCAGCGGCATCCGGTGCCCGTCGGCGGTGGCGCCCGGCCCGGTCGTGAGGTCGAGCGCGGCCGCCCATGCCCCGGCCGCCGCGTGGGCGGCCGCCATCTCCTGCTCGGTGGGGTCGGGGCGCACCTCGCCGGAGGCGCCGTCCACCAGCACGAGCGTGCCGTCGGTGAGGTCCGTGCAGTCGCCGCAGGCGACGACGGCGGGCACGCCCAGCGCGCGGGCGAGGATGGCGGTGTGGCTGGTCGGACCGCCGTCCCGGGTGACGAAGGCGAGGACCTTCGCCGGGTCCAGCAGGGCGGTGTCGGCCGGGGCCAGATCCCGCGCGACCAGCACGAACGGCTCGTCGGAGTCGGGGACGCCCGGCGCCCCCACGCCCAGGAGGACGGCGACGGCACGGTCCCGCACGTCGTCCAGGTCCGCGACCCGCGCGGCCATGTACTCCCCCGCGCGGGACAGCGCCGCGCGGAAGACGCCGAATGCCTCGTACACCGCGCGCGGCGCCGACAGACCGCCGTCGATCCGGTCGGTCACGAGGCCGGCCAGCCCGGGGTCCCGGGCCATCATCGCCTGGGCGCCCAGGACGTCCTGTGCCTCGCCGCCCGCCTGCGCGCCGCGCTCCTCCAGGTCCGCGCCGACGGCGTCCAGCGCGGCCAGCGCACGCGCGCGTTCGGCGTGGGCGTCACCCTCGTGACGCTGGCCGGCGGGTGGTTCGGGCACCGCCCCGGACATGGACCGCACCGGCCCGGCCGCGACTCCGGGGCTGACCCCGGTACCGCGCAGGACCTCAGGCACTCGGCTCGGTGACCAGTCCCGCCAGCTCCTCCAGCACGGCGTCGGCACCGTCGCCCTCCGCCCTGATCACGATCTCCTCGCCCTGCTGGGCGTCGAGGGCGAGAACGGACAGAATGCTCTTGGCGTTGACCGGGTCCTTGCCCGGCTTGGCCACGGTGACGTCCAGAGACGTCCTCGTGGCCGCCTGAACGAAGAGCGCGGCCGGGCGGGCGTGCAGCCCTACCTTCGTTTCCACCCTGACACGGCGCTCGGCCATGTAGTCCTCCTGCGTCATTGATCTGTCTGGGTCACCTTGTCGAGGCCGCGTGGGACGTCGGGGTCGATGCCGAGCCCACGGGCCAGCGCCTCGGTCAGCAGCTGGCCTGGCACGATCAAGGCGAGCGGCGATACCCACTCTGGCAGATCCGGACCAGGCAGTGCACACGAGGTCGCTTCGGACAGTGCCCGGCCACCGCCGATACCGTACGCCGGGGCACCCGCCGCCACCACCCGCTCGGCCAGTGCCACCGTGCCGGACAGCGTGGGCCCCGAGTCGGCGGCGACGAGGACCGCTGGCGTCTCCTCGTCGACGACGGCGATCGGGCCGTGCAGCAGATCAGCGTAGGACAGGCCCATGGCGTGCAGGTAACACGCTTCTTTCAGCTTGAGGGCCAGTTCGAGGGCGGTGCCGTACGCGATGCCGCGCCCGGACACCACCACGCCCTTCACGCCCGCGAGGCCGTCGACGATCGGTCCCAGCGCGCCGGACTCCTCGGTCGCCGTGATCAGGCGCTCCACCTCGTCGGGTGCGCGGCGCAGGTCCGCGACGTCCACGTCGGCGCCCAGGGCGATGCCGAGCACGGCCAGCGCCGCGAGCTGCGTGGTGTAGGTCTTGGTCGCCGGGACGGCCACCTCCGCGCCCGCCTTCGTTACGAGGGCGATCTGGGCGGCCTCAGCGAGCGGCGACCCCTCGCCGTTGGTGACGGCGATCGTACGGGCGCCGCAGTCCGCGGCCCAGTCCAGCGACTCGACGATCTCCTCGGTCTTACCCGACTGGCTGATGGCGACCGCGAGAACGCCGGACAGGTCGATCCGCTTCTTGTAGGTCGTGGCCACCGACGGCGAAGCGAGGGTCGCGAGCCGTCCGGCGTGTGTCTGGACCAGGTAGCTGCCGTAGACGGCGGCGTTGTCGGACGACCCGCGCGCGATGAACAGCACTTGGCGGGTCTCCTGCGCCAGCAGCCCGATCTCCGGCATCCGGGGGAGCAGAGCGTCGAGGGTGGCCCGCAGGGCGGCGGGCTGCTCGCCGATCTCCGCCCGCATGTGCGATGTGCTCACCAGAACCATCCCATCCTTCGCCTGTGATCTTCTCGTTACGTCTTCGTGTTGCTGACCTGCATTGACAGTCAGTTCTGACGTGTGGTCTAGTCCGGACTAGACCAGTCTGAACCATACTTCACCTCCCGACTTCGCCACCAGAGGTACCAAATGGGGAAGATCGACCCCACGAGTCCCGTGCCCAAGTACTTCCAGCTGCGCGGCATCCTCCTCGACCTGATCGACGACGCGGAGCTGCCCGTGGACGCGCCGATCCCGTCGGAGCGCGAGCTGTGCCAGCGGTTCGGGCTGTCCCGGATGACCGTCCGCCAGGCGGTCGACCACCTGGTCACCGAGGGCCGGCTGTACCGGGTCCCCGGCAAGGGCACGTTCGTCGCGCGGCCGAAGATCGAGATGCCGCTGCGCCTGGTGTCGTTCACCGAGGACATGCGGGCGCGCGGCCTCGAACCCGGCGCCCGGGACCTCGACCACCGCACGACGCAGGCGAACGCGAACCTCGCGCGGGTGTTCGGCATCCCGCTGGGCACCGGGGTGCACGTCATCGAGCGGCTGCGCACCGCCGACGGCGAGCCCATGGCGGTCGAACGCTCCCAGATCCCGGCGACCGTCGCCCCGGGCCTGCTCGACATCCCGCTCGGCGACGTCTCGCTGTACGACGTGCTGGAGAAGCGCTTCGGCGTCATGTTCGACGCCGGCGAGCAGACCATCGAGGCGGGGCTGGCCGACACGGCGGACGCCCGGCTCCTCGACCTGCCCCGTGGCAGCGCCGTCCTGCTGCTCCAGCGCCGGTCGTTCATGAACGGCAAGTGCGTCGAGCTCGCCGTCTCGACCTACCGCGCCGACCGCTACCAGCTGCGCGGCGCCCTGGAGATCCCCCGCCGCGGCCGTCCCAGCTGAACCACCGCCGCACCCGTCCCGGGTGAGCCGTCGCCGCGCCGTCCCGGGTGAGCCGTCGCTTCAGCCTCCGTCGACCGCGAAGCCGTCCTGACAGAAGGTGTCGCGGTCGTCGTGCGGCGACGGCGATGGCCGGCCCGGTCGGAGGGACGGCGGTGCGCCCTGCGCCTTGGCGAGAACGAGGTCCCATCGGGACCCGTCCTTGTCGGCTTTCCGCACGAACTGGACGAGCTGGTAGGGATAGCTCGGGAAGTTCAGGCAGGCCGCCCGTTCTTCGGGCTTGCCGATCACCGCGAAAGTGATCACGACCCGCCCGTCGAGCAGCCGGGCGTAGTTCCGGACCAGTGACCGGGCCTGCGCGAGCGCGTCCTCGCCGATGCCGATGCGCGCGATGGCCGCGGGATCACGCGCACGCATGGCGTCGACGAACCGGACCAGCACCGCCTCGCTGCCCGTGATCTCCGAGGCGCTCTCGGAGAACTTCCTGTCCTCGGTGAGGCGCTTTCCGAACGTCACGCCGGGCGGCGGTTTCGGAGGCTCCGGCGGCGAGGAGCATCCCGACAGGACCACCGCGGCGAGCAGACCCGCCGCGATGCCCCGTCCGTCCCGTCTCAGAAGCGTCATGCGGTCACCAGTCCAGACTCGCGTAGCCGATGTTGCGCACGGTCCTGTCGCGTCTCATCGCGAACGCGAGCGGCCGGTAGGCGTCGTAACCAACGGTCGGGCTCGAGCCGAGGCCGTGGTCGGCGATGTAGATGCCGCCCGGGTTGTCGGCGCTCTTGTAGGTGACCATGGACATGTGGTCGATGCCATCGAGCCGGTCATCCCACCACATGACGTCGCCGACCCTGACCTGGGCGTAACTCCGTCTCCAGGTGACACGGTGGTGTTTGCGGCTGAAATGGTCGTGATTCGCGCTGGCCAGGGTCCAGGAACGGGTGGCACCGGGCGCGAGCGGCGGCGGATCGGTGTTGCGCCACCACGCGGAATGGTTGGTGTACCAGCCGCTGATGTAATGCGCGCCGCCGCCATAGTGCATGACCTTCGACATGAAGTTGGTGCAGTCCTGGCGATACTGCCAGCGATCCCTGATGTGCCGAACGGCCCAGCCGACCATGCCGGAATGGCTGATCGCCGAGTGGGCGGCGCCGGCCGGCGCGCCGGGAGCCGCGTCGGGAGCCGCGTCCTTCCCGGCCGCGAAGACCTCGTCCGGTCCCAGGTGCGCCTCGGGCGCACCGGCCTGGTCCTTGGTGACCGCGTTGATCTCCCCGCCCATCGCCCACGCGTCGACGGCCGGGCCGGCCAGCTCACGCAGCATCGTGACCCGGTCGTCACCGGCGTCGACGCCGAAGACGAAGTCGGCGCACTCGCGATACTCGCTGCGGACCTTGTGCTCGTGCCCGGTGCCGACGCCATCGGCGTACACCTTGGTGCCGGACAGGTCGGCCCGAACGGTCACCGTCCTGTCCGCCGGGGAGTAGGTGACCAGCGACGAGTCCATCCGCACGGTGCTGGACAGCTGCGCCGATCCCATGCCTCGCGCGAATCCGCGCATGTCCAGCAGGTCGTTCTGGTGCGCGGCGAGCAGGGCGCGGATGGCGTCACCGACCGCCCCGGACTCGACGGCGGCGTGGGACGTACCGCCTTCGATGAGGCCCTCGCGGGCCCTGACGTAGGCGGTGGTGAGGTCGAGGAATCGTCGTGTCCCACCGGGGACGGCCACCGGGGTGATCGCGCCGGTCGTGGTCCAGGCGCCCGCGCCGAAGCCGTTGCGTGCCCGGACCCGGATCGTGTACGCGGCGCCGTCGGTCAGACCGGCGACGGTCAGGCCGGGCGTCTGGCTCCGCAGCGTCCTGACCACGTGGCCGGCGTGGTCCAGGACCTGAACGTCGTAGCCGGTGACGGCCGTGTCGGTGGCGCCGTCGCCGGTGAGCGGGGGTGCCGCCGCCCCGGAGTCGGCGGGTGGAGCCCAGGTGACCAGGGCTCCGCCGTCGCCTTGCCGGGCGGTCGCCGCCGAGACCGCGCCGGGCGCCGTGCCGGGGATGTAGGTCACCTCGACCGAGGCCTTCGCCAGGTCGTAGCCGACCGCGGTGGCCGAATCGGAGGTCACGGCGATGCCGGTGTTCGTCGCCGGCTCATGCCGCCACGAGCGGATCAGATCGGTGAGGTCCAGCGCGGCGTCCTGGAGAGTCGAGGACGTGCCGGCGTCCGGGATCGACGCGGCGACGACGTCGGCGCCGGTCGCGCCCTCGCCCGGGGCGCTCCGCAGTTGGGCCGCGATCAGACGCGCCGATGCCGGGCAGCCGCCGTGGGCGGCGCAGGTCGGGCGGCCGAGCCTGAGAGTCGCCGAGGTGATCCGCGCGCCCCGGGGAACGGCGGACGGGTCCACTTTCAGCAGGGTGACCTGTCGCCCTGAGCCGGTGCCGCCGATCCGGACCCTGGTGTCGGCGGTCAGCGCGCAGGAGGTGCCCGCGCAGTCGCCGGGCGCCGCTCTGCCGGTCCAGGCGGACATCGCCTTGTCGGTCAAGGTCGTCGACGCGGTGCCCTTCAGCGCCGGCGGGGTCTGCGGGACCTGGAACGGAACCGGTCGCGTGGCGGCGCCGCAGGCGTCCTGGACGCAGGCCTTCATCGTCCAGGTGTAGGCCGTTCCCGGACGCGTCAGGCCGTCGGGCACCCGGAGCGAGATGCGCTCACCGCCGTCCGCGGCACCGACGCCCAGCGGGCTTCCGCCGACCGGCCTACCGGCGTCGTCGTACAGGAAGAACCAGCCCGTCACCGGCATCCCGGACGGACGGGCCACCAGTCCGGTCAGGACCGGGCTCGCCGGGTCCTGGAGGTTGGTCCCCAGCTCGGTGGGAACGCCGGGAGCGTCCACGACCGCCCAGGTGACGGGCGACCAGTCGCCGACCCTCCTGCCGTTCGTGGTCCGGACCCGATAGCCGTAGACGCCCGGATTCCGCAGCGCGCCCAGAGTCAGGGTGGCCGGCCGTCCGGACGGGACACCCGTGACGGTCGCCTGCCGGACGGGCGCCCTGTCGTCGAAGTCGGTCAGCAGTTGGAAGGTGTAGTCCAGCGGCGCGCCGCCGGGGTCGGTCGCGACCGCGGACAGCGTCGGCGCGGTGCTGGTGACGACCTGCAGGCCGCCCGGAGCCTGCCGATCGGTCGGCTCCATCGTCGCCCGGACGGAGCCGCCCGGCGGGCCCGTCCGAGTCGGCGGCGCCGTGGTGCTGGGCGCTCCTCTCGCCGCCGTCCGTCCGCCCTCAGCGCGGGCCTTCCGCTGGGCCACCGGCCCGTCCGGCGACCGCTCCGTCGCCCGGGGCACGGCCGCCGCGACGGCTGCGGGTGCCGACGGCGTGAGCGGCAGGAACAGCGTCATCGCGAGCGCCATCGACCGCCTCCGGCGAACGCTCGATTCGCGGGCGGACCTGACATACGAGCTCAGCGGACCCGGCAACGGCGCCTCCAATGTCGCCGAAAGTGTCTACGCGAACACCGATGGTAATCGCCGAAGCGCCGAGCGGAACACCGTCGGCTGGCCGGATGCGGCCAGGACGTATCAACGCGCCGTCTCGGGCCTCTTTGTGGCTGCCGCCCTCCCCGCGGCAGCCATCAAGGGAGGCCCGTCATGCGCCGAAACCCATCCGCCCGCCGACCCGCCCCGATCCGGCTGATCCCGTACGGCTCGGGCCGGTCCGCCGAGATCGCCGTCCACGGTTCACTGGCCGTCGCCCTGGACTCCGGCCCGCCCCCGCGCACCCGCCCGCCGCTCGGCGTCGTACGCCCCGGCGCGCCGGACGTCACCGCGGAGGCGCGGCTCATCGCCCGGCTCGTCCTGGAGGTGCTGGCCGGCGTGCGGCCGTACCACCACCTCGCCGGCCGTACGACGCCGGAGCTGTTCGAGCACCTGGACGGGTTCGCCGCCCGGATGCCGACGCGGGCGTTGCCCCGGCTCGGCACGGTCCGGGTCTGCGCGCCCGCGCCCGGCGTCGCGGAGGTCACGGCCATCGCGGCCTTCGGGCCGCGGGCCCACGCCCTGGCGCTGCGCCTGGAGCACGGCCGGGGCCGGTGGCGCTGCGCCGCCATCGAGACCGCGCTCCCGGTCTGAGACACCGGGGGCCCGGCCGTCCGCGATCGCCTGTCGCGGACGGCCGGGACCTCAGGCGACCTCGGTCGTCAGCCGCGCTGCCCGGCGTGGTCGACCACTGCGGAGCCGAGGACCGCCTGGGTCGAGTCGCCCATGTAGCGGTAGGTCCGAGGATCGAGGATGATCTCCATGCCTCCCGTCGCACCCGGCTTCCCCCAGAGGACCGCGATGCCGTGGCGCCCGGCGTAGTCGGTGCCGTCCTTGGCGACGCGCACCCCGGGCATCAGCGCGAGAGCCCGGTAGAACGCCGCGGTCGTCCTCGGCGGCATGAGCCTGTCATCCCGCAGAATCCCGGAGATCCTGCCGAACATTCGGCCGTAATCGTCCTGGCGGTAGTGGCCGTCCTTCCGGATCCGCGCGAGCAGGGCGGCCGGATCGGTCGGCAGCACGGCGACGTAGTCGTACACCACCTTCGGCGCGGAATTCCAGATGCCGGGCCCCCCGATCCACCCCGCGTTAACGGCGGGATCAGGGCGACGCGGCGGCCGATCTCCCATCTTCGGCAGAACGCCCTTGACGTAGAGCCTGCCGCCCTGGAGCGACCGTGCCAGGCGCCTGCCGTCGAACCGCCACCACTCTTCTTCCTTCACCTTGCCGTGCAGCATCGCCTCCGGTCCGACGACGTCACCGTCCTGGAGGGCGTACTTGTCCATCCGCAGCGTGTAGACCCACTGTCCCGGCCGGGGCCGGCCGACGGACGCCTGGGTCTCGACGGTCGCCGCGGCCAGCTCCAGCGTCCGCGTCGTGAGGGCCTCCGGGGAGACCAGCGCGTGCCCTCCCGGGAGCACGGCCACGATCCCGGCTGCCGTGCAGGCCGCCGCCGCCACGCCGACCGCCAGGACCCATCCGCGCCGACGCACCGCCCGGCGCCGGGTCTGCGGAGCTCCGCTGATCTCGGCGTGCAGCCGCGCCCAGGCGCGTGCCCTGGCCCCCGTGTCCCGCGCCGGATCCGCCGGACGGACCTTGCCGACCAGGTCGATCTCGTTGTCGATCATGCGAACTCCTCCTGCAGACGAGAGGGGTCGATTCCGCCGAACGCCCGGCGGAGCTTCCCGCGAACCCGGTGGAGCCGGGACCTGACCGTGCCGAGCGGCAGCTCCAGCGCCTGCGCCGCCTCGTCGTACGTCAGGTCGGCCCAGGCGATGAGCAGCAGCAGGTCGCGTTCCGCCGCCGACAGGCGTGTCAGCGCGGAGGCGATCCGGGGACCGAGCCGCTGGGCCGTCACGCGCGCGTCGCTGCCCTCGTCGAACGGCAGCGTCATCCACTCGGCGTTCGCCCGCGCCAACGCGCGCTGCCGGCGGCGCTCGACCCGACGGTGCTCGCCGATCAGGTTCGTCGCGATGCCGAACAGCCACGGCCGGGCGTCCGGCCGGGTCAGGTCGTAGCGGGCGCGGGCGCGGAAGGCGACGACGAAGGTCTCCGCGCTGACGTCCTCGGCCACCTCGGGGCCGAGTCTGCGGACCACGTACCGATGGATGGCGTCCCAGTGCCGGTCGAAGATCTGGGAGAACCTCTCCGGCTCGGTGACGGACTCCGCGATCGCCTCGCTGTCGGTCGCCTCCCTCGTGTCAGGGGGCGGCGTGTTCTCCACCGAAGTCTCCTTTCGATGCCGTGCATCGTGCATCGGTCATCCGGTACTTGGTGGTGGGGCGCCGCGTTGTTCCGACTTTTTTCGGGAAGCACCGCTTTCGGGAGGCACCGCCCGGAAAGACCGAACGGCCCCGGGCGGAGACTTGCCTTCTAGCGATCGTTGCAACACCTCGACCCGGCAGGGGACGTGGTGGGTTTCGAGATCAGGGATCGGTCGGTCGTTCGAGGGCGTAGGCC